>JAJZMO010000323.1 GCA_021798235.1 Acidobacteriota bacterium
TCCAAACTAGGGCAGGCGCCGGGTCTCCGCATTTCACCCCGTTTTGCGGCCTTGCCACTATGAAGTGACTTATGGAAGATAAAAGACTTCTTCCATCATTGGAAATCGCTCGCCAGGACGCAATCCCTCCATGGGCGCAAAGAATGGCGCCATAGCCTGCTGCCAACGCAGGTTGACCGGATGATTGTCGATCTGGCTCCAGGTAGCCTCAAAGTCCATCGCTCTCAGCGTGAGGATCAGCAACTCATCCCTGCGATAGATGGAATACTCGCTGATGCCCGCGCTCTTAAGTAGCGCCAGCATCTCGGGCCACACTTCACGATGGGCCTTCTCATACTCCTCCGCGGCGCCTTTGCGCAACCGAAGGATAAAAGCATACCGCTTCATGACTCGCTCCATTATTCCCCCCTTTTTCCGCGTAAAGCGCACGCGCCGCCAACTTAAGAATCCATCGAATTGATTGACTTGTCCATTGGGCTCAGTCTAGTCTGATTGCGATGCGCAGACGAGATTTTGTGAAAGCGATTGTGGCTGTTCCTGTGACAGCCACATCAATGTTCGGGCAGACCACAACGGCTCCTTCTGGAGAGAAACCCTCAGCACCGCAAACTTCTTCCACTTCGACGGTTCCACCCGCAATGGAGACTACCCCCAGATCCATCGAACAGCGGGGGAGCTTCGGCTTTCGAAGTCCAGCGATTCCCGCCACTATTCCAGATGCAATTGCAACGACAGAAGGGCATTTTTTTGACGTCCGGCAGATGGCGACGCTACGCAAACTTGGCGACATACTCCTGCCACCACTCAATGGATATCCCGGATCGACGCAGGCCTGTGCGCCAGAATTCATTGATTTTTTAGTCGGCGTCTCGCCAGCCGAACGCCAGCACATGTATCGTTCAGGGTTGGACCGGCTGAATGCGGAGGCGGAAAAACGGTTTGCGGTTCCTTTTGCGGACGTGAACGCCGAACAGGCAGATGCGCTGCTGCGACCTTGGCTGAGAGTCTGGATGCGTGACCATCCGCCCACAGAGCCGTTTGCCCAGTTCATCAACCTGGCGCATGAGGATATTCGTACCGCGACGATGAATTCACAGACTTGGAGCATCGCGGCGACTTCCGCCGGGGAGCGAGCGCCCGGAATTGGTCTCTACTGGTCTCCGATCGATCCCGACATCGAGATGTATGTGTAGGAAGAGGAGCTAAATTCCCCATGACGGAGACACATGCTGACGTACTGATTATTGGTTCGGGTCATTCTGGCGGGATGGTAGCCAAGGTTCTTACAGAAAAAGGCATTTCCTGCCTGATGTTGAACGCAGGACCTATCGTCGATTTTCAAAAAGACCGCGAACTTAAGCCTGCGTATGAATTGCCCTATCGGGGCTTCAACATGCCGGGGCGACTGGAGCACGTTTTTCAGGCGACCGAGTTTAACGCCAACACATGGGTCGATGAAAAGGTAGTTCCATACACATACGACCAAGGAAATCCTTACAACTGGGTGCGGGTGCGACTGTTCGGCGGGCGCTCTCTCTTCTGGTCGCGTCAATCCTTCCGCCTCAGCAACTATGAATTCAAGGCCAAGGACCACGATGGCTTCGGGGACAACTGGCCCATCAGCCTGGCCGACCTGGCGCCTTATTACTCCCGTGTGGAAGAAATCTTCCGGGTGAGCGGGTACCCGGATGGGCTGCCGCAATATCCCGACGGCAATTTTGTCGTCAATGACACTCCCTGGTCGGGGTCCATGCAGCGCTTCATTGCGGCCGGCAAAAAATTGAATGTTCCGGTCTGCAAGCCGCGCAGCGCCATGGGTCGCGATGGACTGGCCAGCTCAATCAACCTTCTGCTGCCGGATGCGATCGCAACTGGAAAGTTTACGGCTGTGCCGAACGTGGTGGTGCGCCAGCTCACCGTGGATAAGAACACTGGCCTGGCGAATGGAGCGCTCTTTGTCGATCGCCATTCACGGCGGGAAATGTCGGTGAATGCGCGGGTGGTGATTCTGGCGGCGGGTTGCCTGGAGAGCACCCGACTGCTGCTGAACTCCGGACTGGCAAATTCCAGCGGTGTCCTTGGCCATTATTTGATCGACAACGTGTACGGTCCCGGCGTGGTCTGCTCTGTACCGGAGGCACGCGACGGAAAAGCGACGCCGGATTTGATGGGAGGCGGGGCGCTGATACCTCGCTTCCGCAATATCAACACCAAAGCAAAGAACTTCATTGGAGGCTATGCTCTGAACGTTTGGAGCAGCACGCGACCCATGGACCCGCGAAACTTTGCAGCCTATGGAGCTGACTTGCAAAAGAAGCTGGACAGCTATGACGGAAGCGGCTTTTCCATGGGCATGATGGGCCAAGTTCTATCGCATTACGAGCACCATGTCAGCATCGACAAGAACGTGGTGGATGCATGGGACATCCCTGTTCTGCACGTGGAAACGCGTTATACCGACAACGAGTTCAACATGTCGCGCGACGCAGTCGACACAGGCGTGGCAATGGCTGAAGCCGCGGGGTTTGAAGTGCTCTCAAAGAATTATGATCCCAACCCTCCGGGCTACAGCATTCACGAACTTGGCACATGCAGAATGGGAGACAATCCGAAGACCAGCGTTTTGAACAAGTGGAATCAGAGCCATGACATCAAGAATCTGTATGTGGTCGATGGCAGCAGTTTCGTCAACAGCGGATGGCAGAACCCTACCATGACGATTCTCGCCCTTTCCATGCGTGCCGCCGATCATCTGGCGGAACAGATGCGTCAGGGGAACGTCTAGTCATGGACTCATGGCGCATGTTTGCTTTGCTCACGCTAATGGCCTTCTGGACACAACCGGCCTTGCGTACTCCGAGGATTGTAACTGTACAAAGCTCTGCAAATGTCCCGGCCGCTGCGCCGGCGCAGAACAGCGTCCCCGCACCGAGCGGCGCAACAGCACAAAGCAACACGCCAGCCCCGTTGCCTGGCCCCGTACAACCCATTCCATTTAGCCATAAGCAACACGCGGGCATGATGAAGTTGCCATGCGAGTTCTGCCATGTTCCTTCGCGTTCTGGAGATACCTTGTCCATTCCGCGGGCTACGTTCTGTATGCAGTGTCACCAGACGATGGGCACCAAGGATCCTGGCGTCCAAAAACTTGCGAACTACGCCGAATCCAACGATCCGATTCCGTGGGTGCGTGTGTACGAGCTGCCTTCGTTTGTTTCTTTCAGCCACAAAACCCACCTTGCACAAGGCATTTCTTGCCAGGAGTGCCATGGACCTGTCGCGGACCGGGTACAGCTCTTCAAGGAAACGGACATATCGATGGCCGGTTGCGTAAATTGCCACCGCGAAAAAAAAGCTAACATTGAATGCAATACCTGCCACATACTGGACCAGTAATTCGCCTCGTGCCAGTAGAATTTAAGAATGCATCTGTCCTCCAAATCCACGATTTCTATCGATATGAACAAGGAGATTCTATGAAACTTTTGACGGTATTTTTTTCGGCGGCAGCGGTCGTTTGCTCCCTGTCTGGGGTTGCGATTGGACAGAACAACGGAGCCACGCTGTTCCAGTCGCGCTGCGTTATGTGTCACGGTGCTGATGGAAAAGGAACGCCCACCGGTGCTGCATTGAAAGTAGTAAACCTGCACAGTCCCACGGTCAAGAAACTGAGTAACGCCGAGATGGCAACTGTGATTCGCAAAGGAAAAAACATGATGCCGGCATTCGGCAACAGTTTGACTTCGCCCCAGATCGAAAGTCTCATTTCCCACATTCGCGAGCTTCAGAAGAAATAACCTGTGCAGCCAGCTCTTGGGGAAGATGGTCGCTATAACGCGCCCCGTAACTCGCTGGTGGAACAGTTGCGGATCATGAGCTAATGCGTCACCGGGTCATTGCCGCGCTATATCTCGCGCCGACTAAGAGAGATCAGCGACTCAGCAGGCTGGTCTTTCCAGTGTCGCGTGTAATTTTCAAGTGAAGAAAAACTACGTGCATGCATTCGGTCGATATAGAGCCTGCCGTGCAAATGATCGATTTCATGCTGGAGGATACGGGCGTACCATCCGGAAGCTTCGATGATCCGAGATGTGCCTTGATGATCGAGACAGGCGACGCGCACTTCCCAGTCTTTTCCAATCGAAGGATGAGCCTGAAGGAAGCGAAGGGTAGGCGAAGCGGGTTTTGTCCTTTCGGGTTTTGAGATTGATTCATGCTAGCAGCCGGGGCGGAGGGAATGTGGGAATCGCTGCGCAAGATCTTCATGTTCCGATGCTCTTTCGGAGCGATTTCCAAGGGATGTGGGAAGGGCGGAAAACACGTGCTATCGTTTTCCGGGCTTTCCACAGACCGTCATTTCCTCGGCCCTTTGCTGCAAGCTTCGATCCTACGCGGTCAGCCGCAACCGCTCAAAGAGTTTCGCTTTGGCTTGTTGCATCCGCCGCGCCGCGTCGGTATCGCCGATGGCTGCGGCGATCCTTTTCAGCGCGTTCATGCTCAGTCCCTCGCGCAGGTACTGTGCTGGTTTGTCCAGCAACGACAGGGTTTCCAGCGGGGTCTGATAGCGCTTGTAACTTACACGCTTGCGCCCTTTCTCGTCGATCTTCACGTCCGCCTGAGCGCAGGGACGATGATAGTTCAGATAGGGATTCAAGTACTCCCGGTAGAAGTCGTTGATGGCATCGGCGTGCCTGGCGTCGATGTATCCATAGCCGATGTGCTTGCGAATGACCGCGCCGTTCTTGGTCTCTACCAGGCCATTGTCGCCGCTCTGCCGAGGTCGGCTCTTGGTCTGTTCGACGCGCAGCTTTTCCAGCAGCCGGGCGACGGTTTTGTTGATGAACTCGCTGCCGTTGTCGGAGTGGAAGCCCAAGATGCGAAAAGGAAACTGGCGCAGCATGTGCTCCAGAACCGGCTCCAGATAGGCCTCCGAGATGCGCGGCGTTGCACCGGCGACCTGCCACTGGGTGACCTCATCGACGGCGTTGATGTGATAGACGCCCTTCTCCCCGGCGTTCGGCTGATCGCCCTGATGCACTGTATCCAGGCGCAGAAAGCCGGGCTGCCCTTGCGGCTGCGGCTTGCGCCGCTCCCTGATCGCGACCGCCGTGGGCCGCGTCTTGGTGTAGTGGAGAAGCCGCTCGCGGTAGCGCTGACTCTTGCGCAAGTTATAGAGATGAGCCACGGAGATGGCAGCCAGGCGCGCATACTCCTGATTGCCGTAGACC
>JAJZMO010000039.1 GCA_021798235.1 Acidobacteriota bacterium
CCCTCGGAGTTGTCGATCTCCATCGCAGCCAGCGTTGGCCCAGCCTGCACATTGATGAAGCCGTCGGAGTTATTCAGGCGCAGCGGCCCGCTCAGCCCGCTCAGGGTAATGTCTTTGGCGCGCGTGGAGATCTCCACCGGGCCGGTGATGCCGTCCGCCTTTAAGTCAGCCGGGTCCAGCGTCAGTGTCCCCGGGACACTGGCCAGCGCCATGCTGGTGCGGCTGGAGTGATACTGCACCGCGCCGGTGATGCGTTGCAGATGCAGATTGCCGAAGAACTCGCCGTCGAGCGTGGCTGCGCCGTGAATGTCGGTGAGCGTGAACTCCCCTGCCTGGCCGTGCAGCGTAACCGGACCGTTGACGTTGTGCACGGTGGCGTTGCCCGCTTGAAGGGTGACCTGCACCGGGCCGGTGACGCCATCCACAGTGACATTGCCAAAATGCGTTTCTGCGGTTACGGCGGCTGCACGTGCCGCGATGTCGATGCCGCCTTCTTCCACATTCGCATGCAGGGCCACGTCAGCAGGAACCTCCAGCGTCAGGGCCACGCTATTGCTAAAGCTGGATGGGATACGCAGCGTGGTGGTGTCGCCCGTGGTCTCTGTCAGGGGTTGCAGTGCGTCCAACTTGCGTTGCGCATCGGCATCGGAGCCAGCATAGACGCTCTTGTCCAGCGTGATGTGCAACTGCGCATCCGGGCTGGTGCGGACGGTGATGTTGCCGGCCTTGTTGTTGACCTGGAGCGTTCCGTGCGCGGGGATGGGCAGCGTCAGCGTTTGCCGGGACTCATGGCGCTGGCCGAAGAACTGCCACATCTGCGCATCGTTCAGTGCGCGGAGCTGCGAGCGGATTGAGGCCCAGCCTTGCGTGTACGACAGCGCAGTGACAATGCCCAGCCCGGCCAGAATCAGAATCAGCAGCACCGTGCCGCAGCCAATGCGCAACGATTGCTGATGCGAGCGAACAAAGATCGCCTCCGCCGCCAGAAGCAGGCCCAAGCCGATCAGCAGCAGCGGCCAGTAGGTGTGGTAGAAGCTCCAAAAGCTGGACATATCCAGCACGTGCATGTTCGCCAGCAGGGCAACTGCGCCGATGCAGATTAGCAGCAGCGGGCCGAGCAGGGAGCGATGGCAGTTTGCGCGTCGCTGGGCACGCTGTTGCGCGCGCAGCCAGCGAGCGTAGTCGCGGGCGTATGGTTCATAGCTGCGCGGATCCGCGTAGGCAGCGTACTCCGCATACGGCGGTTGGGGCGGGCCCGGCGGTGGATTCGGGGGCGGATTGGGCGGCGGCGCTGCCATGCTACCTCCGCGATTCTGGGTCGAGGGGATAGCCCGGTTGTTGTGGCGCGGCCTGCGCATACGGCGGCTGGCTGGCCTGCTGCTGGGCGCGTGCGGCGTGGTCGGCAGCCCAGGCGGCCCGCTCGGCAAAGGTCATCAGCCCTGCAAAGATGAGCCAGAGCGGCCAGCTTTTGCCAAAGCTGAGCACGTGCCACTGGTCGAGCAGAGCCAGCACTCCGATCAAAATCAAAATGGCTGGGCCACGCAGACGGCGGATTTGATACCAGTTGTTCATCCCACACACCCCGGAGGCGGATTGCCGGGCGCGGGCGGTTCCTGGCTGCGCCGGATGAGAATCCAAATGCCCAAGCCGATGAGGATCAGCGGCCAGGAGTGATCCAGCCACTGGCCATGCAGAATGCCGAAGTTATTCAGCAGAAACAAAACGCCCAGCGCCACCAAAACGACAGCGCCCGTGGGCACTCCACGGTGAATCTCCGGCAGATCGTATTGGTCGGGCGGAACGGGGGGCATCCCCTGCGCAAAGGGCGCAAAGCCTGCAGCGGGTGGTTGCTGGCCTACTGCGAATGGCGGCGCGGCATCAGGTGGAGCAGACGGCGCTGCTGCAGTGGGGTTTGCCGCTGGGCCGAAGGGCGCTGGCGGTGCAGTCACGTTGGGCTTGGCTGCTTGTCCAGTAATCCAGGAGCCGATCTCATTGAAGCCCAGCGGATTGGGCAGCGGCAGACCATCACGACGGGCCAAAGCGGTTTGATAGGCGTCAAAGACTTGGTAGAAGACCCACGCGGCCACGCAGATGCCCAACAAACCATTCCAATGGGTCAGGTCCACCAGCATCACAAAGACCAGCACATGCAGCAGGCCCTTGGCGAATTGCCCGTTGTACATGGCACCGACGCCGGGAATCCAGCCCAAAATGAAGGCCAAGCCGGGATTGGGCGCTCCGGAGGGCGCAGGCACGAAAGGCTGTGCAGGCGCGAAAGGCTGTGCAGGCGGATAGGGAACATTGGCGGTGTAGTGGAAGCTCTTGCCATGTTTCTCTTTGCCGATGTGCACCGAGTACCAACTGGCCGGGCTGGCGCTGAGCCGCGCGGCCATGCACGGCTCGCAGCCAACGATGTTTTGGATCGAGTGCGCGCAGGCGGAACAGAGCGGCTTGCCGCAGAACTGGCAATAGGCCGCAACGGGCTGGTCGGGATGAAAGGCGCAGTTCACAGGATGCTCCTCTCCATTCCATCACAAGCACGCTGCAACAGCGTTTGCGCCGCTGCGCAGGCTGGCGTTGAAGACGGATGCAGCGCCGCATCCATCAGCGGCCCCAAGGGAATCTCTAAACTGGGATCGTTCCGTGTGTCCGGCGCAGGCTTCTGTTTGCCGTCACGCGCCAGCGGCTGGGTCGGCTGCGGCTGTGCTGGCGTCTGCCGGTTGTTGGAGGAGCCGGGGCCAGGGTTGGATTTGTGATCCGACTGGCTGGAAGAGTCCACATCTTCTGAGGCGCGGCGCAGCTCGCGCACGCTGGACTCGACTTCATAAACGAAGCGAAGGTTTTCGTAGTAGCGCACCACGTTGGCGCTGGCCTGCACGTACTGGCGCGTCAGCAGGCGATGCAGCCCGTCCGGCGTCAGGTCAGAGGCGCGAATAGCTCCCAGGCGCACGCCCAGCATATTCAGCGTCAGCGAGATGGAAAAGAAGGCCATGGCCGCCGTAAGGGCCATGCGTGGGTCAAAGAATGTGCGGCGCAGCGCGGCCAGCGGCGCGATGGAGCCAAAGCGGTGCGGATAGGATGTGACGACCGCATCGGCGGCCAGATGAGGTGTGGCCGTTAAAGGGGCAACCGCTCCGCTGGTGCGGGCGACGATGGCTTCTGCCAAGCCGACGGGCGGTTCCACAGTTTGCTGCCGCAGCAAGTCCAGCCAATCGTAGCCTTGGCGCGCGTGCGCCAGCAGCAGCGAGCAGCCCTCACATTGCGCGGCGTGCGCCTGGATCGCAGCCTCGGTTGTGGCCGACAGCGCGTCTTCTGTCCACTCGGTCAGCAACGGCTCCAGTGCGGAGCAATCCACGGCGTCTGCGCCCGGTTTCTGTTCGAATTGGCCGTGTTCACTCACCTTACATCACCTGTTCCTTGGTACGTTCCAGCAGCCGTGCCAGTTCCATCCGGCCCCGGCTGATGCGGCTCTTCACGGTGCCTTCGGGAATATGCAGCACCGCAGCAATTTCTTTGTAATCCATGTCCTGCAAATCGCGCAAAATTACGGCTTCGCGCAGCTCCGGGGAGACCTGCGTCAGCGCCTGCTGCACCTGGTGCTGCAACTGGCGGCGCATGGAGTGTTCCTGCGGTCCGGGGCGCGCATCCTGCAGCCGGTCCGACGCGGTGGACATCTCCTCTGGCTCGCTCCAGCCAGCATCCAGTGAGTCTGTGGCGCGCTCCATGCGGTTGCGGCGGAAGTGATCGACCAGCAGATTGCGCGTCAGTGTGGTGAGCCAGGTTTGAAAGCTGCCCCGCTCCACGTCAAACTGACCCAGGTTGCGATAGACCTTCAAAAAGACTTCTTGCGTCAGGTCTTCTGCGTCAGCGCTGCAGCCGGTAAATCGGTAGCAGAGGCCGTAGATTCTGCGGTGCTGGGCCTGCACCAGCATTTGCCAGGCGTGCGCATCTCCCAGCAGGCAGCGCTGCACCAGTGCGGCGGCTTCCTTGGCAATGGCCTCCGGGCTTGGCTCCGTGCTTCGCTGCAAACGTTGCTCTCCAGGCTCCAGCCGTACCGTTGCGCCGGTAGAGGCCTGTGCGGACGCCGCAGATTTGCGGCGCGTAGCCCTGGCCCGCTCCGTTGGAGCCGAGGGGTGCAGCAGAGCCGGTAGCGCAAGCGTACCCACGCTTCTAGATACGTGTACCACAGCCCGGCGGTTCCCTAAAGCGAAACCTGCGCGCTGGGTTGGCTTAGTGGAACTTAGGGCTTGGCCTGGGTTGCGGCGGCTGGCTGAGCGGTGGAACTCGCCGGAGGGGCGGGTTGGGCGACAACCGGCGGCTTGGCCACCGCCACCTTGGCTGGCACCGCAGCGGCCCGGCTGGGCATGGAGCGACAGATCAACACCAGATTCCAGATCACATCATCCTTGATCCGGCCTTCTTCACCCGGCATCCGTCCGCGTCCGTTTTGAATCGCACTGTAGAGTTCCGCATCCGGCTTGTCGGCCAAGACCCCGGCGCGGGTTAAATCGGGAACAGAAAGCCCCATCGCCTTGGCCAGGTCCCCCTTGCCGTTGCCATTGTCGTTGTGACAGGAGGCGCAGTCCAGCCGGTAAGCCTGCTGGGCGCGTGCCTGCAAGGCTGGCGGCGCTTGCGTAAAGGGGTTGCTTCCATTCGGCACCGCCGAGCCAGCCGGAGCATCCGAGGTGACCACGTGGAAGCTGGTTGCTTTTGTCGGCGGGCCAGTCACGGCGCTGGTATGGGCCACGGTGGCGGCTACGTGGAACTGCGTGGACTTGGAGAGCGATTCATGAATCCCCTGGCCGGCTTTGGGGGCTTGAAAGCTCGTGGACTTCGATAGCTTGCCCTGCACGCCGGTCGTTGCGGCCTGGGCAGCGTGGAAGTTCGCCGACTTTAACTCTGTCGCGTGAAAACCTTTGCCCGACTTCGGCGCTTGAAAGCTGGTGGATTTGGAGAGTGACTCGTGAATCCCTTGGCCTTCTTTGGGGGCTTGAAAGCTCGTGGACCTCGACAGCTTGCCCTGCACTCCGGTCGTTGCGGCCTGGGCGGCGTGGAAGTTCGCCGACTTTAACTGTGTCGCGTGAAAACCTTTGCCCGACTTTGGCGCTTGAAAGCTGGTGGATTTGGAGAGTGACTCGTGAATCCCTTGGCCTTCTTTGGGGGCCTGAAAGCTCGTGGACTTCGACAGCTTGCCCTGCACTCCGGTCGTTGCGGCCTGG
>JAJZMO010000171.1 GCA_021798235.1 Acidobacteriota bacterium
GATTTTGCCTGGCGGCAAAACGACGGCCAGTAGCTTCGGAATTTGCGGAGCCGGTACGCTCGTCAGCGCTGCGTACTTATCCCTTGCCAAATATTTTTTTGAAGAAATGTCCGATATGGTGCAGCAGTCCGCCGGAGTGTTTGGATTGCTGCTGCGCGGGGGCTGCCTGAGCCGTCACCGCAGATGCAGGCGCGCTGGCTGAGGCGGATGCAGGTGTAGCGTTGCTTTGTGGCTTGCTCACGGGCGCTGCGGGTTCTGTTGCCGGGGAGCTGACGCGGTTGGTTGTGCCGCTGTAGCTGAGCGTGGAGGCGATCTGCATGTGTGTCTGCCCCGTGCCCGGCTCCGGCGCGGAGGGTGCAGGCGTGGGTGCCAAGCCCTCGCTCTGCGCCAAGGGAAAGTCGTTGGCAGCCACGGTTTGGCCCGGCTGCGCAGGATTCTTCGTGCTGGTCACGCCTGCGCTGGCAATGGGGATCGAAGGGCAACCGCATGGCTCCGGTTCATTGTCCACCACGGACTCGACGCTGCCGCGCTCCAATAAAACTCGCTGGCCCGGACGCACGCGATAGACGCCTTCGCCCAGCAACTCCTGCACAGTAATGGCGGCGGCGTTTTTTGTTGCCGACTTTTCTGCGTCATGGCCGTTGTCCACGCAGGTGTCCCCTGCGCGGTTGACGCGAATGCTGATGGCCACACCCGCCGCATCGGAGGTGATGCGTAGATCTGGCGTCAGAATGACATCGGGTGCTGCGCCGGGTGCGCCGCGGTCTTCAAGCGCGCCGTGGTCGAGCGCGATCAGCAGCGCAGATGCCTGCGCGCTGGCGGACGTGGTGACGGCTTGTGTGAGATGCACCTGCGTCGTGGGGCACAGATTCAGTTGCCCACCTTGGGGACGCGCGATGTGCAGCGTTGCCGCTCCGGCGGTGATGGCGCTGCCATTGCCCAGCAGCAGCGTTGAGCCGTGCAGGGCCATATTGCCGGAGATTTGCAGTTTCTGCGTGGGAGAAAAATCTTCAATGGTACCCAGCGTGGTGGGCGAAGTTTGTTGCGTACAGGCGAAGCTGCATGGAAGGAACGCGGCCAGCACCAGCAGAACCCATCGTCGCAGATCCGCGCGCATGGCTACTCCAATTTCAAAAAGTTGGCGATCATGCGCTTGCCATTTTGTGTCAGCACGCTCTCCGGGTGGAACTGTACGCCTTCAATCGGATATTTGCGGTGGCGCAGGCCCATGATGAGGCCGTCGGCGCGGGCGCTGATCTCCAAATCTTCGGGCAGGCCGTCCTCGCTGACGATAAGTGAGTGGTAGCGCGTGCAGATCATCGGGCTGGGAATGCCGCGAAAGATGGTGCGGCTGTCATGCTCAACAGCGCTGGTTTTGCCGTGCATCAGCTTGGGCGCGCGCGCGATGTGGCCGCCAAAGGCCGCTCCTATTGCCTGATGCCCCAGGCAGACGCCCAAGATCGGAAGCTTGCCGGCGAAGTGCCGGATCAGCGGAATACTGATGCCCGCCTCCTGCGGTGTGCAGGGGCCGGGCGAGAGCAGAATGCGCGCGGGCGCCAATGCTTCAACTTCCTTTACTGTCAGAGCATCGTTGCGGCGCACTACGACCTCCGCACCTAACTCTCCCAGATATTGCACCAAGTTATAGGTAAAAGAATCGTAGTTATCAAGAACGAAGATCATGGCGTGCTCTTAGTGTAGCGCGGCGCGGAATGCGGTGCGTTGTGGTTTGGGGACAAAGCATGGGCCTGTTGCAACTAGCCTTGGCGGGCGCGTTCAATGGCGCGCACAACTGCCTTGGCCTTGTTGACCGATTCCTCGTACTCATTTTCTGGAATAGAGTCGGCCACAATGCCCGCTCCGGCTTGAATGTGCCCCTGCTTGCCGCGCACCAGCAGCGTGCGAATGGCGATGCAGGAGTCCAGGTTGCCAGAGAAGTCAGCGTAGAAGATGCAGCCTCCGTAGATGCCGCGCCGTGCTGGCTCCAGCTCATCCAGAATCTCCATGGCCCGCACCTTGGGCGCGCCCGTCAGGGTTCCGGCGGGGAAGCAGGCGCGGAAGGCATCGACGGCCGTCAGATCGGCGCGCAGCTTGCCTTCGATGGCGCTGACCATGTGCATCACGTGCGAGTAGCGCTCCACAAACATCAGGTCGCGCAGTTGTACGGAGCCATACTCACTGACGCGGCCCACATCGTTGCGGCCCAGGTCGACCAGCATCACATGCTCGGCGACCTCTTTTTCATCGGCGCGCAACTCCGCCTCCATGCGGCGATCTGCTTCGACATCTTCGCCACGCGGACGTGTGCCCGCGATGGGCCGATACTCCACGCTGCGGTCATGTACGCGCACCAGCAGTTCGGGCGAAGAACCTGCGATGTGCGTGTCGCCGGGTTTCTTCAATCCAAAGCGCAGGAAGTACATATAGGGCGACGGGTTGACGATGCGCAGTGCGCGATAGATGGAGAACGGATCAACGCCGGGCGTCACATCAAAGCGCTGCGAGAGCACGGCCTGGAAGATGTCGCCGGCCTTGATGTATTGCTGCACGCGGCGCACTCCGGCCAGATAATCCTTCTTGGCTGTGCGCGGGCGCAGATTCAGCTTGCCCGGAACGGCGCGGCTCTTGGTGCGCGGCAACTGGCGGGCCAGCTTGCGCTCCATGGCTTGAATGCGACGCAGCGCGTCGGTATAGGCTGCGCGCGGCTTTTTGCGTTGCAGGTCCGCCGTAGCCACCAGAAGAATTTGCTTCTTTACATGGTCAAAGGCCAGCACGGTGTCAAAGAAGAGCAGGCAAGCGTCGGGCATGCCCAGCTCATCCTTGGCGTGGTTGGGCAGGCTCTCAATCAGGCGGATTGCGTCGTAGGAAAAAAAGCCGACGGCCCCGGCGGAGAACGGCGGCAGGCCGGGCAGGCGTGCTGGTGCGTGGCCGGCGAGCGAGTCGCGTAGCAGTTCAAAGATGTCGCCTTCGCTGCGCTCCACTTTGCGGCCAACATGCGTGGTGATGCGATGGCCATGGGCAAAAATTTTCTTGTACGGCTGAATGCCGATAAAGGTATAGCGACCCACGCTCTCGCCGCCTTCGACGGATTCCAGCAGAAATGCCTCCGGCTCTGCGGCGGCTACACGCAGGAATGCGGAGACAGGCGTTTCCAGGTCTGCCGTCAGCGGTTTGACCACGGGAATCAGGTCATGACGCCGCGTCAGATGGAGAAACTCTTGCAAACTGGGCGTTACTGGAGAGCGCAAAGGCATACGTCGCACATACTAAATGATTTGATAAAAATTCGATAGACCTTTTGCACTTGGATGGAAACAAGAGCAAAGCCTGTTGCTGTTCGCATCGAAAGGCGAAGTAAAACCGAAGACGCTTTTAGCCAATCACCCGGCGCAAGAATCCGCGCGTTCCCACCCAACCGAGCAGCGCCAGCCAGAAAACCAAGGCACCCAGAATCAGCGCCATGGGCATGTGTGGCAGGGAGGGCGTCAACGCCGCGCGCAGGCCTTCGCTCATGTAGACAATGGGATTGAGCAGCACCAGATATTGCAGCCAGCGCACGTGGTAGAGCAGCGCCCAGGGGTAGTAGACGCAGCCCAGAAACGTAATGGGAATCACGACAATAGAGAAGATAAGGCCGATCTGGTGCGGCTGCACCGAGGTGCCAATGGTCAGCCCCAGCGCACCCGAAAGCAGGCCCGACAGCACCAGAATAAGCGCCAGCATCCACACGCTGGCGATGGCCACATGCACCGGAGTTGCGGGAATGTAGTAGGCGAGTGGAAAAATCAGCAGCGCAGAGAGAATGCTTTGCAGCGCGCTAAAAAAGATTTTTTCCATGGCCACGGCGGCTACCGGTAACGGGCACAGAACGCGGTCGTCAATCTCGCGCGTAATGCCAAACTCCGTGGTCAGGGGCAGCGCCACGGCGGCGATGCCGCTAAACATGATGGCCATGGCCATCAGTCCCGGTAAAAGGATGGTGGCAAAGCTGCCGCCACCGCTGCCAGAGGAGGGGCCACCAAAGCTCTGGCCAATGCGTGGATAGACGTAGGTAAACACGAAGAGAAACAACAGCGGCTGCATAACAATGCGCACCACGAATGCACCCAGTTCGCGACGCAGCACGCGCAGGTCGCGCTGCATGAGTCCGAGAAAGGCCAGTGCGTAGAGCCGAAGCGCAGGCGTGTGGCTGGGCTGGGGTGCGGCGGTTGGTGCCAATACGGTCGAGCTACTCACGCAGGTCCCTCCCGGTCAGGTGGATGAAGACGGTTTCGAGCGTTGGCTCTTGAATAGAAATATCGCGCAGACCGTGGTGCTGTGTCGTCTGCACCAGCACGGGCAGCAGTCCGTCGGCGCTTTGTGCATAGACGCGCAGGCCTGTGGGTGTTGCCTCCACGCTGCCGATGCCGGGCAGTGCGCGCACGCTCGTGGCCAGGGCGTCGATGCCCTCGTTGCGGTTCAAGTCCAACACATAGATGGTCTTGGCACCCAGGCTGCGTTTCAGGTTTTCTGGCGTGTCTTCGACCAGAATTTTTCCGTGGTCGATGATGGCCACGCGGTCGCAGAGCGCGTCGGCCTCTTCCATGTAGTGCGTGGTCAGCAGCACGGTGATGCCCTCATCGCGCAGGCCGCGTACGGCCTCCCACATGGCGATGCGGCTCTGCGGATCCAGTCCGGCGCTGGGTTCATCCAAAAACAACACGGCGGGGTGGTGGGCAATGGCGCGTGCGATCAACAAGCGCTGGGCCAGACCGCCAGAGAGCGCAAAGGGGCGCGCCTGGGCGCGTTCACTCAAGCGGAATTGCTCCAGCAATTTTTGCGAACGCTCGCGCGCGGCCTGCGTGCTCATGCCAAAGTAGCGGCAATGGTAGAAAAGATTCTCAAAGACGGTCAGCGACCGGTCGAGCGTGTTGTATTGCGGCACTACACCGATATTGCGCCTTGCCAACGAGGGATGCCGCACCACATCCACATCCGCGATGCGCACTTGGCCCGAGGTGGGCAGCACGCGCGTGGTGCAGATGCTGATGGTGGTTGTCTTGCCGGCTCCGTTCGGGCCGAGCAGGCCAAAGATGCCGCCTTGCGGCACACGCAGGTCAATGCCGCCCACGGCCGTAACCGGCGGCTTGCCAGCATAAACCTTCACCAGGGATTCGAGCGAGACGATCATTGTAGGATGATACGG
>JAJZMO010000229.1 GCA_021798235.1 Acidobacteriota bacterium
GCAATGAACGCTCCGAACTGGATGCTTCGCGGCCTCACGCCGGATGCGTGGCCTGCGGGGAACGCAAATGGACACATCTGGCTGGCGAAGCCCGGCCTCACATCACGCTCTGCGGACGCAACTCCGTACAGATTCACGAACACCATCGGCCCGTGGACCTGGCCGAACTCGAAGCACGCCTGCGCCCGCATGGAACTGTGCTGCGCAATGCGATGCTGCTGCGCTTTGAACGCGGCGCGCACCGCATGACCATCTTCGCCGACGGACGCGCGCTCATCCAAGGCACCACAGACATCGGCGTGGCACGCAGCCTGTACGCACGCTTTCTGGGTAGTTGAAATTTCCAAACGCACACTCCGGTTCCTGCTAGAATCACGAAGCGTCCTTCAGCCATCCGCCATGCACGCCCCCGCTCCAGCCACGCCAGCCACACCAATGCCCCAGCGCATCGTGCTGACCGGATTTATGGGCGCTGGCAAATCCACCGTGGGCCGCATTGTGGCCGAGCGGCTGGGCTGGAGCTTCGTTGATCTCGATGATGTGATCGTCGAGGCCGCAGGCAAAAGCATTGCAGAACTGTTTGACTCCGTTGGCGAGGCCGCCTTCCGCGAGCAGGAACATCAAGCGCTGCGCACCGTGCTGGAGCGCACAAACATGGTGTTGGCCCTGGGCGGGGGAGCGATTGAGACCGCAGCCAACCGGGATTTGCTGCAAGCCTCCACCGGAACGCGCGTTGCGTTTTTAGAGGCTCCGCTGGGCACACTGCTCGACCGCTGCCAACAACAGCAAGCGCAACCCGGATCCGCCGCGCGACCCGTTTTAGCGGATCTGGAAAATCTATTGCAACGCTTTACGCTGCGCCTGCCACACTACCGCACGGCCCACATCACCGTGCGCACCACCGGCAAAACCCCGGCGCTTGTGGCGGAGGAACTCCTGCGCCAGTTGCCAACGCCGTAAACCTTCCGCCGTCCGGACAGAGGAACGCTCCATGACGCATATATCCGATATGGCTCCAGCCTCCCAGCAGCCCAAAAATCTGCGCGGAGATATTCTCTTCGCCTTCGGGCTGGCTTTGGCTTTGTACACCGCCTGGCACCTGCGTGATCTGCTGGTACTCGTCTACGTCAGCGCACTCTTCGCCGTGGTGCTGAACCCGGTTGTCGCCGCCGTGATGCGGCTGCGCATTGGCCGTTGGCAGCCGGGGCGCGGCGCAGCCGTCGTTCTGTTGATGTTGGGCTTGCTGCTGGCGGCTTTGCTCTTCTTTGCGCTGACGCTGCCGCCGCTGCTGCACGACCTGGGCCGCTTTGTGCAAGAGATGCCCCAGCGCACCGCCTGGGCGATGGCCCATCTGCAACACATCCCGCTGCTGCGCAAAATTAACTTGTACGGAATACTAGCGCGTGCGCAAGCCTCCGCAGCGCGCGACGCAGGCAGCGTGCTGTATTCGCTGAGCAATTGGGCGGCGCGAATGTTGGACATTGTCTCCGGCCTGGTCCTTCTGGTTTATTTTTTAATCGAAGGCGAACAGGTTTATCGTTGGCTGCTCTTGCTGGTGCCAGAGCCACGGCGGATGCGGCTGGACCGCACGCTGCGACACGCAGGCACACGCATGGGCCGCTGGCTCACCGGCCAGTTGCTGCTGATGCTGACGCTAGCCTTCTCGAGTGGAATCTTTCTGGGCTTGCTGCACGTGCGCTACTCTTTTGCGCTGGCGGTGTTGCTGGGTGTGGCCAACATCATTCCCGTGGCGGGCATCTTTATCACCGGCGTGCTCGCCATGCTGGCCGCAGCCATGGACTCCTGGGTACACATGCTGCTGGTACTGGCCTTCGGCATTATTTATGTGCAGGTGGAAAATGCCTTTCTTGCGCCGCGCATCATGCGCACGCGCGTGGATCTGGCCGGCACGGCGATTCTGATCGCCTTGCTGCTAGGCATGTCGCTGGCGGGCATCGCTGGCGCCATGGTTGCCGTGCCCACTGCGGTGCTGATTGCCGTGCTCATCGAGGAATACATCACAGGACCGGCGCGCTTTCACGCATCGCTGGAACCACCCAGCGCAGGCACTTTGTTATCCTAAGGGGTGGAAGCCCGCATCACCCCGGAATCTGCCAATCTGCATCCAGCCGCGGCTGGCGCGGCCTCGCTTGCATCCGCACCACTGGTTGACCGGATCGAAACGCCCTCCAAATGGGCGGTTTACCTGCACGACACAGTCGAAACCTTCAAGCTGCGCGTCACGGCCATGGTCGTGCTCACGGCCTGGGCTGGCTTTCATCTGGGTTCGGTCGCTTCCGGAATTTTTTCTTTCAATCCAACCTTATTCAACACATTGCTGGGCGTGGCGCTGGTCTCCGGCGGCTCCAGCGTGCTGAATCAGGTCTTCGAGCGCCGCTCGGACGCCAAGATGCTGCGCACGGCGCAACGCCCCCTGGCCGCTGGACGCATGCACCTGGCCTATGGAGTTTTTCTGGGCATGGCGGCCATCATCTGCGGATCGCTCTGGCTGGCCACGCGCACCAATCCTGTTACCGGCATGTTGACGTTGCTCACCGCCGTCACCTACGTCGGCATTTACACACCGCTCAAACGCCACACCACGCTGGCAACCTTTATCGGAGCCTTCCCCGGAGCGATGCCGCCGCTGATCGGCTGGACCGCTGCGCGTGGAGCCATCGAGTGGCCGGCTGTGGCACTCTTCGCCATCTTGTTTGTCTGGCAGATTCCACACTTCATGGCCATCGCCTGGCTCTACCGCGAGGACTACGGCCGCGCCAGCCTGCGCATGTTGCCCGTCGTCGAACCCGACGGCTGGTCCACGGCCATGCAGGCGCTCATCTACGCCGTGCTCATGATTCCTGTCAGCATTCTTCCCTACTGGCTGCACATGGAAGGCCGCTGGTACCTGTGGATCGCCACGCTGCTCGGGCTGGGCTATCTGTTCTACACCATCCGTTTCTTTCGCATCACACGGCCTGCGGAACCGGGCCAAACGCGCGCCTGCGCACGCGCGCTGCTCAAGGCCAGCGTGATCTATCTGCCGCTGCTCTTCGCGCTGCTCATGCTCAACGCACAGACCAAGGGAGTATTGCCATGACCACTACAGAATCTCCAACGCAGGCCGAACGGCCCGCCACACACACCGGCACAGGCACACCTGCCATTGCGTTGGAAAATCTTTCACATGACTATGGCACGCGCCGCGCGCTGGACGGCCTCAGCTTCACCGTGCAGCCCGGAGAAATCTTTGGCCTGCTCGGCCCCAACGGCAGCGGCAAAACCACGCTCTTCCGCATTCTCTCCACGCTGATGATGCCCACCGGCGGACATGCGCGCATCGCTGGCTTCGACGTCATCGCGGAGCCAACACGCGCGCGGCAATCCTCCGGCATCGTCTTTCAAGCGCGTAGCCTGGACCTGAAGCTGACCGTGGCTGAAAATCTAATGCACCAGGGGCATCTCTACGGCTTGAGCGGCGCACTGCTCAAACAACGTTCCCAGCAGGTGCTGGCCCGCGTGGGACTCAGCGACCGCGCCGGCGACTTGGTGGAAACACTCTCTGGCGGCCAGCAACGCCGCGTGGAGTTGGCCAAGGGGTTGATTCACTCGCCCGCGCTGCTGCTGCTCGACGAGCCATCGACGGGACTCGACCCCGGTGCACGCCGCGATCTGTGGCAGTACCTGCGCATTCTGCGCGATGAGCAGGGCGTCAGCGTTCTGGTCACCACGCATTTGATGGAAGAGGCAGAGCACTGTGACCGGCTGGCGATTTTGAATAGCGGCAAACTGGTCGCGCTCGGCGCACCTGCCGAGTTGAAGGCGCAGATCGGCGGCGACATTGTGCAACTGGAAACCGTCAGCCCCTGGGCTGCGGCGCAGTTGGCGCAAAAGGTGCAGCAGCGCTTTTCCGTGTCCACCACGGTGGTGGGCGCAACCGTGCGACTGGAACGCGAGCATGGCCATCGCTTCTTAACCGATGTCGTGGAGGCCTTCCCCGGAGAAATCGAAGGCGTCTCCGTGGCGCGGCCCAGTCTGGAGGATGTCTTCATCCAGCGCACCGGCCATCGCTTTTGGACGGATGCCAACCCCGACGCGGCGGGCGCAACCACCCCGCGCAAGGAGAAACACTAATGGCGACCGCAACTCTTCCCGCGCAAACGCGCTCATCCAACTTGGCCAGCGCCAGTGTTTGGACCCCAGCCTACTCCCTGTGGCTGCGCGAGCTGGTGCGCTTCTATCGGCAAAAGGCCCGCGTGGTCGGTGTCATCGCCTCGCCGCTGCTCTTCTGGGTGGTGCTCGGCTCCGGCTTCGCCAACAGCTTTCGCCACGCTGGTCCGGGCACGGCTACTGCGGCAGATCAAGGAATCTCCGCGCACTATCTCGGCTACTTTTTCCCCGGCGCGATTGTAATGATCGTGCTCTTCACGGCCATCTTCAGCATGATGTCGCTCATCCAGGACCGCAATGAGGGCTTTCTGCTCTCCGTGCTGGCCGCACCCATCCGCCGCTCGGCGATTGTGCTGGGCAAGGTGCTCGGTGGCGCAACCCTGGCTGCGATTCAGGGCTGGATATTTCTCGTCTTCGCACCGCTGGCGGGCGTGCACACCAGCTTCGCGGGAATTCTTTACAGTATGGCGGTGATTGTTCTGGCCTCCTTTGCGCTGACGGCGCTCGGCTTCGCCATCGCTTGGCCCATGGACTCCACGCAGGCCTTTCACGCGGTCATCAACATCATTTTGATTCCGCTCTGGCTGCTCTCCGGCTCCATGTTCCCGGCCAATGGTGCCAGCGGCTGGTTGCGCTGGATCATGCTGGCCAATCCGCTCACCTACACCGTGGACGCGCTGCGCAACGGATTGTTCCCCGCGCAGCCCACGGATTTTTCGCCCGCCGTCAATTTGATCGTCAGCCTGGGCTTCTGCGCCGTGGCCTTCGCCGCATCGTGGGCCATTGTGAACCGCAGAACCAACAAGCCCGCAGCTTAGGAGCGCGCCACAAATGGAAATGGAAATCACTCCGAACACGCGCGGCCCCATCGTCGGAATCCTGGCCCTTAGCGCAGCGGCCACGGCCTTTTTGCTCTGGCTGCTGTATGTGCATCACGCGCCGCCTGCCTTCGCCACGCGCCTGAATTTTCTGCCTTGGCTGAATGCAATCTTTAACGCGTGCAGCGC
>JAJZMO010000128.1 GCA_021798235.1 Acidobacteriota bacterium
CCTGCAACGCTGCACAGCAAACACGGATCCTCGACCGCATCGCCTATCCCAACAAGACCGCCGCGCAGGATGGTCCGGCGGCGGAGTTTTTCAGCCAACTGCGCATGCTCACGCTTTGCGGATACTTTACCAGCGAGATGGGTATTGGCGCGCTGCCTTATGTGGGCAATGAACCGCAAAGCAGTTGGCAGGGCTGTCCAACCGAGACGCTCTCTGCGCTGGGCGTTGCCTAACGGATTGCAGTGCATCGGCTCGCATGTCGTCGCGGGAATTTTTTTCTCGTCAGGGCTGGGTGGTATGCTGCAACGTAGCGCCATCCATCGATTGAAGGAGAAAAAATTCTATGCAACGAACAGCCAGCGCCCAGTGGAAGGGAAGTTTGAAAGAGGGCAAGGGAGTGGTTTCAACGGCCAGCGGCGTGCTGCAGAACACGCAGTACTCGTTTACCACGCGCTTTGAAAATGGAGTGGGTACCAACCCCGAGGAACTGATCGCCGCCGCCCACGCCGGATGTTTCAGCATGGCGCTGAGCGCGCAGCTTTCCAATGCCAGCCTGCCGCCAGAGTCCATTGACACCACGGCGGAGCTTTCCTTTGACAAGCTCGAAGCCGGTTGGACGGTGACGAAGATTCACTTGAAGACGCGCGCCAAGGTTCCCGGTGCCAGCGCAGAGGTCTTCAACAAGGCTGCCCAGGATGCCAAGGCGGGCTGCCCCATCTCGCGCCTGCTGAAGGCGGAGATTACTCTGGACGCGCAACTGGCCTAGTAACGTGGCCTAGTTGCGTGGCCTCGACACGCTGCCTAGTTACGCGGCGAGAGAACATTCAGGCCTCGGGCGCATCTGCTTCAGCGCCGGGGGCCTGTGCTGTCTCCAGCGACAAGTCCTTATATTCGTCGGCGTCAAAAACCTCGCCGCACTGGATGCACTCAACGTACTCGGTATCTTCTTCACGGGCGATGATGCGAACCTGAGGATGTTTGCAGACGGACATGGTGGCTCGAATGGATGTAGCCGCTCCTGGCGGCTGTCATTGGCGTCAGTTTGCCTGTACCGTGGAGACTTGTCAAAAGAAAAATCGTCTTGCACGAAAGATTTTTTTCTGCGAATCCTGCTTCGCCAGGCAAAGCAAGTGCATCTATATATTGGTAGAAAAATTTTGGCGGCTAGGACTGCTTGCATGTAGGACTAAAAGGGTCGTATAATTGCCCCAAGGTGTACCCAGCGCCGGGCAGGTGGATGGATGCTCAGACTCACCAAAAAAGCGGACTACGGATTGATTGCCGTCAAGCATCTGGCTGAGCACGCGCCCGTGCATGCGCAAAGCGCCAAAGATATAGGAGAGGCGTATCACATTCCCGTGCCGCTGCTGGCCAAGATTTTGCAACAGCTCACGCGCGCGGGGATTTTAGTTTCGCACTCCGGCATTAACGGCGGCTATTCGCTGGGCCGTCCGGCAGAGATGATTACGGCATTTGAAGTCATTCGTGCCATTGAAGGGCCGCTCTTCATCACCTCGTGCGCTACGCTGCATGGCCCCTGCGATTTAACGGCGTGCTGCACCATCAAGGAGCCGCTGCAAAAGTTGAATGACACAATTCGGGATCTGCTCACAGGCATGCGCATCTCGGATTTGTGTGAAGAGGCGGCGGCCATGCGCACGCAGGCTCGAACGGCAAAAGAGACGTTGGTAACGCTGCGGCATTAGCCGGGCAGTTCACAAGTTTGGAAGCAGCAACGACGGGCCGCACCAACAAACCGGCGGCAAGCGCAACAGGAACAGCAACTCGAACCAGGAGAAGCAGATTATGTCGGCAACAGAGACCCACGCTACGACGCACAACGGAAGCAGTACGGGCGTGCATTTGCCCATCTACATGGACAACCATGCCACCACGCCCATGGACCCGCGCGTGCTCGAAGCCATGATGCCGTACTTCACCAAAATCTTTGGCAATGCTGCCAGCCGCAATCACTCCTTTGGATGGGAGGCCGAGCAGGCCGTGGAGAAGGCTCGCGAGCAGATTGCGCGGCTCATTGGAGCTACGGCCAAGGAGATCATCTTCACCTCCGGTGCCACGGAGAGCAACAATCTTGCCATCAAGGGCATCGCGGAGATGTACCGTGAGCGCGGCAATCACATCATCACCCAGGTCACCGAGCACAAGGCCGTGCTGGACACCTGCAAGCGGCTGGAAAAGTCGGGTTGCCGCGTTACGTATCTGCCGGTCAACGCGGATGGCCTGATCGAACTCGAAGACCTGAAGCGCGCCATGGACGACAAGACCATTCTGGTCACAATCATGTTCGCCAATAATGAAATCGGCGTGGTGCAACCCGTTGCCGAAATTGGCAAGCTCTGCCGTGAGCGTGGCGTGATTTTCCACACGGACGCGGTGCAGGCTGTGGGCAAGGTTCCGGTGGATGTGAATGCGATGAACATTGATGTGCTCTCGCTTTCCGCACACAAGATGTATGGGCCGAAGGGTGTGGGCGCGCTCTATGTGCGTCGGCGCAACCCGCGCGTGCAGATTGCAGAACAGATCAACGGCGGCGGCCACGAGCGCGGCATGCGTTCCGGCACGTTGAACGTGACGGGCATCGTGGGCCTGGGCAAGGCCTGTGAACTGTGCAGCGAAGAGATGCCTGCGGAGATCGAACGCCTGCGCAAACTGCGCGATCATCTGAAGGCGCGCTTGGAATCCAAGCTCGACTACATCCACGTGAACGGATCCATGGAGCATCGGCTGCCCGGCAACCTGAACATGAGCTTCGTTTATGTCGAAGGGGAGTCACTGCTGATGGGCATCAACGATGTTGCTGTTTCCAGCGGTTCGGCCTGCACCTCGGCTACGCTGGAGCCATCGTATGTGCTCAAGGCGCTCGGCTTGGGGGATGATGTGGCGCACAGTTCCATTCGCTTCGGTCTGGGCCGTTTCAACACGCTGGCCGAGGTGGATTATGTAGCCGATAAGCTGATCGACATCGTGCAAAAGCTGCGCGAGCTGTCGCCGCTCTACGAGATGGTTAAGGAAGGCATCGACCTGAGCAAGATTCAATGGGAAGCGCACTAGAAATCTTTTGCAGGAAACAGTTTTCAGTTAACGTGAGGAGAATCACCATGGCATACAGCGACAAGGTCATCGACCATTACAACAATCCCCGCAACGTGGGCCAATTGGATAAGGCTAGCACCGAGGTGGGCACAGGTTTGGTTGGCGCACCGGAGTGCGGCGACGTCATGCGGTTGCAGATCAAGGTGAACGCGGAGACGCAGGTCATTGAAGAGGCCAAGTTCAAAACCTTCGGCTGCGGCTCAGCAATTGCTTCTTCTTCTTTGGCCACGGAGTGGGTCAAGGGCAAGACCGTCGAAGAGGCATTGCAGATCAAGAACACGGACATCGTGAAGGAGCTTTCCCTGCCGCCGGTTAAGATTCATTGCTCCGTGCTGGCAGAGGATGCGATTCGCGCGGCTATTGGCGACTGGAAAAAGAAGAACGGCGTGGCCGAGCCAACTGCCGTTGCAGCCCACTAAACGGATCAGGCAGGGAATGCGATGAGCATAGCCGAATCAGCAGCGAATCAGCAGCCGATGGTGGGCATCACGTCCGCAGGCCAAGCGGCTGCGCCCACGCAAAAGGGCATCGACGTTACCGAGCGCGCGCTCAAGCGCATTCGTTCCGCCATGGCCAAGGAAGGCATCTCTGCCGAGCAGGGCGGGCTGCGCTTGGGCGTGCAAGGCGGAGGTTGTTCCGGTTTGTCCTACAACATCCGCTTTGATTCGCAGCCGCGCGAGCGCGACCGCATCTATACGTATGATGGCGTGCGCATTTTTGTCGATCCAAAATCTTTCATCTACCTGCACGGCATGGTGCTGGATTATCAGGAATCGCTGATGCAGCAGGGATTTCACTTCGTCAATCCCAACTCCACAAAATCCTGCGGCTGCGGCTCCTCGTTTTCCGCGTAGACCGTTTGGCGTAGATCGGTTTTGCCGTGCGCACGGCGCGCGGGGTGAAGGCCAAAAACACAATCCACATCTTGCGGCCCACGCCGAATATGAATTGCTATGACCCATGCCCTTACACAATCCGCGACCATAAACTGCTGGAGCTGTGGCTCACAAAATCAAGCGCACTGCCAGCTTTGCACCTCGTGTGGCAAGTTGCTGCCACTTGTGGATGTGGATTACTTTGCGCTCTTCGGTCTGCCGCGCCGGTTGGCGTTGGACGTGCCCGCGTTGGAAAAACAGTTTTACCGGCTCAGTCGCAGATTGCATCCAGACCTGTACGCACAGGCCAGTGAACAAGAGCGTCGGTGGAGTCTGGAAAAAAGTTCTTTGCTCAACGATGCCTGGCGCACGCTGCGCGACCCCATTGCGCGCACGGAGTATTTACTGGAATTGGAAGGCATCACGCTGGAAGAGCAATCACGCGACGCCACCGATGCCGCACGTGCTGCGGGCACAGACAAACAGCAGATCGTTCCTCCGGACATGCTCGAAGAGGTTTTCGAGTTGAATATGCAGTTGGAAGAGGCGCGCATGGCCGCGCAAGGCAACAGCAGCGATCCAGAGTTGATGGAAAATCTACGTATTGCTGAGAAGAATTATTCCGCGCAAATGGTCGCGTTGCACACGCAGCTGGAGCAACTCTGGGGCCGGTGGGATCGCGCGCAAGCATCGGGAGATGCGACAGAACAGAGCATGGCCAAGCAAGGCATGGTAGCCCTGCTCAACCGACGCAGCTACATCCGCAACTTGGTGCGGGATGTGCGCCAGGCATTAGATGGCACTGCATGGAACAGTAATGGAACCACAGGTAAAGGATAGTGCGCACGGCATGACACAACAGCAGGACAAAGTGGTCGGCATCGACCTGGGTACAACTAATTCGTTGGTCGCGTTTATGGAGCAGGATCACCCCGTTGTCATTCCCGGCGAGGATGGCTCCGCACTGGTTCCTTCAGTGGTCGCGCTGGGATTGGATGGCCGCATCGTTGTCGGCAATGCTGCGCGCGCGCACCTGATTGAGACGCCAGAGCGCGCCGTGTATTCCGCCAAGCGATTGATGGGCCGGGGCGCGGAAGATGTGCAGTCGGAATTACAATTTTTCCCCTTTCGCTTAG
>JAJZMO010000103.1 GCA_021798235.1 Acidobacteriota bacterium
GGAGCAGGTCGAGGAGGATGGCGCGGTTCTGGGGGTAGGCGCGGGTGTTGTAGGCGAGCATCATGCGGCGTCGGAGGTCGCCGGAGCTGGCGAAGGTCATGACCGGCATGTAGTCGGGGAAGTCGGTGGTGAGGAGGATTTTGCCGGCATGTTCGCCCTCGGCGGCGGGGGGATGGGCAGCGAGGAAGTCGGGTGGCAGGCCGTCCAGCTGGGAGGGGTCGTCGACCAGGACGGTATTGGCGTTTTCCTGGACGTTGCGGCCAAAGGTGAGGCCGGCAATGGTGGCTTTTTCCTGAAGTTCCTGGAGTTTCTGGCGGGTGGCTTCGTCGCGGTCAACGCCGGAGAGGCGGTACTGGAGGAGGGTGCGCTCAAGGTAGTGCCTGGTGGCGGGGTCGAGATTGTCGAGAGGGATGGCAGCGAGGGCGTCGTAGACGTCGCGGTTGAGGGCGAGCTGGACAGCGACCTGGGAGATTTTCTGGGCGAGTTCCTGGGCCTTGTCGCGGATGGATTTGTCAGGGTAGACGCTGTCGAGGAGTCCGACCTGGGAGCCGGCGGAGGCGAGCTCGGCGATGGCTTGGTCGTAGGGCTGGAGGGAGTTTTCAGGGGTGCGCGGGCCAGTGACGGCGAGAAGGCGGTCCAGGGCGGCCTGATGGGCGGCGATGCGCTGGTCGACCCAGGCGGCGAAGGCTTCGGGGGTGAGCGGGGCGCCGGCGGCGGCATTCCAGGGGTGGATGGCCGGGGAAGAGGCGGGCGAAGGGTTTTGGTCCGGCAAGTGAGGTTCCTCCAAAGTATCGATGCTACATGGCGGCGCAGCGCGGTGCACGATGCGCGGGAAATGGGGCGGTTTTGGGTTCCGAGGGCAGCCGATGGAAGCCGGTCTGGCACCTGCGGGGCGTTGCCGGATGCGGTACATCGTCCAGCTTCTCTAACTTCCGGCAAACAAAGAAACGAAAACCGCACTATATTGTTAGGGAATCGATTGCATGCGGCGGAAATTGCTTTTAACATGCCGCAATCGTACTTATGACTGATCGAGTTGCAGCGTCGCAACCTCAATCCGGCATGGACAGCGCGAGTGGCAGTGTAGCCATCTCGCCTGCGCAGCTTCTGCGCTCCCGCATCAGCCGGGTGTGCGTGGCCATTGCCGCATCCAGCCCGGAGGAGATGATCGAAAAGGCCTCTGAGGCGGCGCGGGAGAATCCATTTCTTGAATTCCGGCTGGATTATCTGCCGAAGCCCGCGGAGGGGATTTCGGAGATTCACCGGTTTTTGTATGAGCTGGGCGAGGTAACGGCGATCGCGACATGCCGTCGCGCGCCGAACGGCGGGAAGTTCAAGGGCAGCATTCACGCGGAGATCGAGGTTCTGCAAAAGGCGATTGAGGCGGGATGCGACCTGATCGATATTGAGATCGAGACCGCGGAGGAGCTGAAGCCTGCGGAGCTGGAGCGGATCCGGTCAATGGGCGCGGGGCTGATTATCAGCCACCACGACTTCAAGGCGACAGGGGATCTGGACAAGACCTTCGAGCGCATCCAGAAGTTCCGGCCGGACTACATGAAAGTGGTTTCGACGGCGACGTGCCTGGCCGATAACGTGAAGATGATGCGGTTCCTGGAGCGGACGTCGGACCGTGCGAACATGATCGGGATCTGCATGGGCGAGCAGGGGCTGATTTCGCGGGTGCTGGGCGTGCGTGCGGGTTCGGTGTTTACGTTTGCGTCGGCAAGCCCGGGTGAGGAAACGGGTCCCGGACAGGTTGCGGCGCGCGCGCTGCACGAGATTTACCGGATTGACGAGGTTTCTCCGGCGACGCGCGTGTACGGGGTGGTCGGGAATCCGGTGGCGCACTCGCTTTCGCCGCTGATTCAGAATCTGGCGTTCCGGCGAGAGACGGTGAATGCGGTGTTTCTGGCGCTACAGGCGACGGATATGGAGGACGTGCTGACGCTGGTGCGGGAGATTCCGCTGCACGGGCTGGCTGTGACGATGCCGTTCAAGGGCGCGATTCTGAAGCATCTGGCGAACACGGATAACCTGTCAGAGAAGATCGGGGCCTGCAACACGGTGGTGCGTTCGCTGGAAGGGAAGCTGTACGGGTTCAATACGGACGTGGCTGCGATTCTTCGTCCGCTGGAGCGGCGATTGCCGATGCGGGGCGCGCGGGTTCTGGTGATCGGCGCGGGCGGAGCGGCGCGTGCCGCGGTGTTTGGGCTGAAGGAGAAGGGCGCCGAGGTGACGATTGTGAATCGGACGCCGGAAGCGGCCCAGAAGCTGGCGCGGCAGGCCAAGGCCCGGACGATCAAGTACGAGCAGCTGGCGAAGGCCAGTTTTGACGTGATCGTGAATGCGACTCCGATCGGGATGCGCGGGCATAAGCAACAGAGCTGGCTGAAGCCGGAGCAACTGAACGCGCGGCTGGTCTTCGACATGGTCTACAACCCGATTGAAACGCCGCTGCTGCGCATGGCGCGGGAGAAGGGGCTGGCCGTGATTACGGGCGTGGAGATGTTTGTGCAGCAGGGCGCGCGGCAGTTTGAGATCTGGACGGGCAAGCCGGCTCCGGAAGAGGAAATGCTGCGGGCGGTGGTGCACGCGCTGCGCCAGCGGGGTGAGACCGGCCAGGAAGAGACCGGGCAGGCGCAAGTGGCCGGGGTAACAGGTCGCGCACGGCGGTTGACGGGCAGCCAAACCAAGGCTGAGAAGCCTGCCAGGGAAGCAGTGGCATCGCGCGCGAGCGGGACGGCGCCCAAAGCCGCGAAGACAGAGGCCAAGGCGGGTGTTTCCAAAGCGCCCGCAAAGGTTGCCGCAGCGGGCCGGAATGGGCATGTTGGCGCGGCGGAACGAGTCCAAAAACAAATCGCGAGCAAGCCGGTGGTGAAGGCGGCCAAGAGCACGACGAAGTCCGCGGCGAAGGTTGCGAAGCCCGCGGTTCAGAAGGCTGCCCGTGGCGCGGCAAAGGCCGCGAAAGGGTCCGCCGGCGCAGGTGCGAAACAGGGCACGCGCGCGGTGAAAGCGGCCGGAAGCGGAAAAGCGAAGCGGCCCGCGGCCCGCCCGGTTCGGAGCCGCTGAGAGCATTCTTCGGACGGATTGGCTGATCAGTCTGGTTCCACAATCGATGCCGTCAAGCGCAAAGCGGTGGACGCTGAGTTTTTGACGGATGGATAATGAGTGCAATGTTTGAATCCTTCACTTCCCGCGCGCATCAGTCGGCAGTTGACAGACTGATCCAGATGGCCACCGGCAAGAAAGCCCCTGCGGAGCAGGAAGCTCCTGGGCCCGAGAGTACGGAAACGGCTGCGGCGGTCGCCGAGCAGCCTGTGGCCGAGGGCAATGCGGAAGCTGTAGCCGAACAGCCGCAGGTGGAAGCCGCGGTTGAGGCTCCCGTGGAGCAGGCCCAGGCGGAAGCGCCGGCAGAGACTGCGCCGGAAGCGGTGATGGTGGTGGAGAGCGCGGCGGCGGCGGTGTTCGAAACGGTGGTGGAAGCACAGCCGGTGCAAGAGCCAGTGAGTGAGCCGCCACAGGGTGAAGCTCCGCCAGTCTATGAGCCAGCAGCGGAGGCTGTCGCCGAGCCGGTGGCGGAAGCGGTTCCGGAAGCGGCAGCCGCGGCGGAGCCGGTGAGCGAAGCAGTTATGGAGCAGCCTGCGGAGCCGGCGCCTGAAGCGGCGAGTGCGGTTGAGTTCGCGGTTGAGGTCCCGGTTGAGCAGGCCCGGGTGGAAGTGCCGGTGGAGACGCAGCCGGAAGCAGCCGCGGTGGTCGAAGCGCCGCGAGTCGAGGCTATGACGGCTGAGGCGGTCGTAGAGGAGCCGACTCCAGTGGCGGAGCCTGCGGCAGAGGTTGTTGCGCAGCCAGCACCGGAAGCGGCCGCGGAGCCAACGAGCGCAATTGCCGCAGAGACGAAGCAGCCGGTGGAGGAAGCTCAAGCAGAGCCGGAAGCGGCAGCAGAGGCTGCGGCGGCGGAGGCAGCTGTAGCAGCAGCGGCGATGGGGGCATCCAGCGGAGCGATGGCTGCGGAGCCGATCGAGGAAGACGCTCCGCATGTGTGGAAGAGGCGTGCGACCGATGCGGCAGAACCGGGGGCTCCGTCGCCGAGGGTCGCGGAGGCACTCCGTCGCGCGCAGAGTCGAGGTCTGGGCTTCGAGCGCGAGAAGGCGGAAGGAAGCGAGCCAGCCCCATCCGCTGGTCATTACGGGGATGAAGAGGAAGAGCCGTTCAAGCTGGAGAAATACCTGCGGCGGTCGACGGACCGGAGACCGGGAGTGTTTGGAGCGGCAGCCGACGTGGTTCCGTCACCGGATGAGACGACGTTCCTGAAGTCGAAAGACCAGGGAAGGTCGAGCGACGAGGTGACCGAGGAGCAGTTGCGGGAGCTGGCGCAGGATCCGATGTGGAAGACGCTGATGCAGTTCAAGGGCTGGCTGCCGGTGGTGACGAGCCTGCTGCCGATGCTCGATCTGGCGACGGGGCGGCCGCAGCCTGGGACCTCGGACGAGATCAAGGACACGATGGACGGTCTGCTGATGTCGCACCGGGATATCCGTTCGACGCTCAACAGCCAGACGACGGAGCTGCGGCGGGTGGAGCAGGAGGTCGCGCACCTGCGCGAGGCGGCGGACAAGACCAGCTTTGAGCAATCGGCGATGGCCGACGACGTGCGCGGCATGCAGCGGCTGATGAAGAATGCCTCCATGTATATGGGGATTTTGCTGGGGCTGCTGGTGGCGGTGGTTGGCTACATGGCTTTCCTGGTCTTTACCTACCTGAATCATCCGGCGCACTAGAACCGGTCTCATAAATAGCGTAGCGGCCTCTACGAAAAGCATGAGCCCCGCTTCGATGGCGGGTCTCATACGAGGCCTCACCAGGCGCGGAGGGTTTATGAGACCAGTTCTAGGGGCGGGACGAGTTATTTCTCCGGCCCTGCGATTTGCAGGTTCCTCACTTATGCTTTGTAAGTGGATGCTGCCGCTGACGGATGCAGCGCAAGCGGCTGACTTATGCCGGGGTGACAGGCAAGGTATAACGAATGGCGCTTGATCTTTGTGTTGGGGGCGCGGTTCGAAGAAGAGGGTTTCGATGTTCGCTTGGATTGCCTCTCAGCATCCAAGCGTTCTTTTAG
>JAJZMO010000089.1 GCA_021798235.1 Acidobacteriota bacterium
AGGCAGACGGCGGGAATACCAAGGGCCAGGGGAATGTTGGCGTCGGTCGAGGCAATGCGCTGTTCGCTGCGAATCCCAAAGTGACGATCCACGGCCTGCACCAGTGCGAGCAGCGGTGCGTCCTGGGGTAGGCTGGCTGCGGGGCGCTCCCCGATGCAGTCGATAGAGAAGCGCAGTTGCAGATCCGGGTGTGGATCACCCGCTGCATGGTTGCTGTTGGCTACGGCGTCCATGACCGCGGCGCGCAGCGCCTCTTCCATGCGCAGAAGCTGATCGCCATCCGTGGAGCGCAGATCAATGCGCGCCTCCGCCCGCTCTGGAATGGAATTGATGACGCTGCCACCTTCGATGCGGCCCACATTCCAGGCCGAGCGCGGCTGGACGGGCCGTGGAAATTGGTTCATCTTCACCAACGCTGCGGACAAAGCCAGCACCGGATTGGGCACCCCTGCATCGCTCCACGAATGGCCGCCGGGGCCAGTAATGGACACACGAAAACGGCGGCTGCCCAGGCCTTGGGTAACGATGGCATCCACACCCGCGCCGTCCAGGACGAGCGCGGTGGCGATGCGGTGGCGCAGGGGCGATTCTGAAAAAAGATAGCGCATGCCCCGCAGATTGCCTTCACCCTCTTCGCCGACGTTGCCTGCGAAGAGGATATCCGCTTCTGGATGCAACTTGGCGGCGCGCAGCGCAGCAGCCAAGGCCAGCAGCGCCGTCAGACCCGATGCGTTGTCGCAGACGCTGGGCGCAAAAAGGATGGAGTCCTGCTCCACAGGCGCGTGCATGGCCTCCGCGGGAAAGACGGTATCCAGATGCGCCGAGAGCAGAATGCAGGGCCGCGTGGCGTCGTCGTGCGCCGATGTTGCAGAGCGGCCCGCTGGAAGCCAGCCGAGTGCGTTGCCGCAGGCGTCGATGTGTACGCCTTGCAGTCCCAGTTCCAAAAAACGCTGGCAGAGCCAGTCCGCGCGGGCGCTTTCACCAAATGGCGGCGCGGCGATGGCGGCAATCTCCCGCTGCCAACTGCGCAACTGCGGCTCTTGCAGGTGAAACCACTGGAAGGCGCGATGCACGGCGGGCTGTGCGGCCCAATGGCCGATGGTTTGCGCCGCCGGGGATAAGGAGGTCTGCGGCATGGGGGTAGCCCTAGCATCGCACGAAATGGACGCTATGCGCGAAAAAAACAGGTCGGAACCGTGGAAAATTCCACAAAGGTACCGTGCGGGGCTTGGAGAGCTGCGATCGTCATCCCACCCTTCGCAAAGGAGGCGAAGGATGGGGCAACCTGCAGAAAAAGCCTCAGTATTCGACGCGGAGCAGAAACAGGCCGGAGGCGGGCGCGGTGGGGCCGGCCTGGGAGCGGTCGCGCGCAGCCAGAATGCCAGCCACAGCGCCCGGCACCAAGCGTCCGCGACCCACTTCGAGAAAGGTTCCCACCAAATTGCGCACCATGTGATGCAAAAAGCCATTGCCGCGCACGGTGTAGTGGAGCAGGGGGAGTGGCTCTGGTGCAAGCGCCGAGTCCGCAGCGCTGCGCGTCCAGCCAGACTCGAAGATCGTGCGAGTATTGCCGGAGCGAAGCAGTCCGTCAGAATCTGGCGCAGCGGGGTGGGCGGCCTCGCGCGCAGAGCGGTCAGGATCGGCGGCGGCAAAGGAGGTGAAGTCGTGCTCCCCCAGCACGAGTTGCGCGGCCTGATGCATGGCGGCAACGTCGAGCGACCACGGGCAAACGTGAACGAAGCGGGCAAGAAACGGCGGGCAAATGGCTCCCGCGTGCGCGGAGAAGATGCGATATTGATAGGTTTTTTCCACCGCGCTGTGGCGGGCATGAAAGCCGGGCGAAGCTGGCTCCGCGGCGAGCACGCGAATGGCCGCAGGCAGCACGCGGTTGAGCGCACGCTGGAAATTCTGCGCCGGGATCGGGGAGTGCAGCGCAAAGCTGGCCGTCTGGCCGAGAGCGTGTACTCCTGCATCCGTGCGCCCAGAGCCTTGCGGCAGCACCATCTCCCCGGTGACAGAGGCGATGGCAGCGGAAAGAATGCCTTGGATGGTCAGCAGGCCGGGCTGAATTTGCCAGCCGTGGAAGTCCGTTCCATCGTAGGCGAGCGTGAGCTTCCATTGGGCGGGAAGGGCAGCATCTGTGGCGGAATCAGATTTGGGAACGATGGTCATGCGTATGGCAGAGCGCTGCGGCCCAATCGACGGTGCGCAAGATATACTCGCTATGTTCGACTATACGGGAATCGGGCTGTCTGTCAGCGTGCCGCACCCAAGAATAGGGCGCGAGCGGTACGCAGGGAACCGGAGCGGCAGGCGGTGCGTATCCACCATTGCCTCTTGTTGTGGCCTTGCCGCCGACAGCCAGGGGCCGGGTGCATTTTTTCGAAACCTGAAGGCGCTGATCCGCGTCTTAAACTGAGCAAAGATTTTTTGGCAATGCAATAGGCCGGGGCAGAGGTGTAGGTCTGCCGATGTTCGCAGTGCGGTTCCGCGCCAAGCGGCCGCCCGATTTGAGGGAAAGGTTACAACGTGAGAGTGCAAAATCTGCAGAGTGTGCTGGCCGTGGGGCTGGTTGTGTTGAGTGCAACGGGGACGCCGCTGGCCGGCGCGCAGACGCAGAACGGAGCTGCCGCGCAGCCGCCGAATGCTCCCACAGCGCAGGCCACGCTAGCTGCCGGTACGCAGACGCAAGGCAAATACACGCCGCTGCGCTCGACCGCACATGATTACTCGCGGGGCAAGCAGGAGTGGTACAACCCGGTGTCGCAGTATACGCAGATTCAGGTGCCTGCGCCGACGTATACCAACTCCCCGCGCATTGACGACCTGTACCGCGACGGCAAGATTTATCTGAGCCTGGATGACGCGATTCTTTTGGCGTTGGAGAACAACTACGACATCGCCATCGCCCGCTACAACCTGGACATTGCCGACACCGATCTGCTGCGCGCTCGCTCAGGGCTGTCCTTTTTGGGCGTGAACAATGGTTTGCTGACGGGAACGATGGGCGGCAGCACTTCGCCGGTCTTCAGCTCGTCGGGGGCAGCAGCGCCCACCAGCAGTTCCAGCAGCAGCACAACGACCGCTGCCACATCCACGCCGCTGGTGCAGACCACGGGCGCGGTGGGTGGCGGACCCGGCGGCACGTCGGCCGGCGCGGGTGGAGCGGCCAGCGGCCCCAACGGCATCAACCAGACGACGCTGGGTGCAGGCCCGCTGGTCACACTGCCAGAGCAACTGGATCCCAGCATTTCGGGAACCATCCAGTTGGAGCGTTCGCATACGCCGCAGGGTTCAAACTTCTCGACGAACTCTTTTACCCTGGACCAAAATCAGGATGAGTACAACTTTAATTACAACCAGGGATTTTTAACTGGCACGTCGATCGCGGCTACCTTTGACAACATGCGCACCACCAGCAACAGCATTTTTAACTTCTACAGCCCGACGATCAACACCTCCTTCAATGTGCAGATCACGCAGCACCTGTTGCAAGGCTTCGGGCCCCACGTGAACGGGCGCTATATCGCCATCACCAAAAATAATCGCCGCATCACCGATGCCTCCTTCCGCGCGCAACTGCTGTACACCATCGACCAGGTGGAGAACATTTACTGGGGCTTGGTGGGAGCATATGAAGACGTACAGGCCAAGCAAGGCGCGCTGGCGCAGAGCCAGCAACTGGAGTCCGACGACGAGAAGCAGTTGCAGATTGGCACGCTGGCGCCGCTGGATGTGGTGAACGCCAAGGCCAATGTGGCCAGCGACCAGCAGGCGTTGATCGCGGCGCAGACCAAGCTGGAATATCAAGAACTGATTATGAAGCAGGCGATTGCGCGCAACCTGAACGACGCCATCTTCGCCGCAGCCTCGGTGATCCCGACCGACCGCATCTCGCTGGCGCAGACGCCGGAGGAGCAAGAGCCGGTGGATCAACTGGTGCAGGAGACCTACGCCAACAGCCCCACGATTGAACAGGCCAAGCTGGCGTTGAAGAATCAGGAGATCACGATCAAATCTGTGCACAATGCCTTGCTGCCGCAGTTGGATTTATACGGCTTTTACGGTGCAGCCGGGTTGGGCGGAGCGCAGAGTCCGCTAATCAAATGCGGCCAGAGCACATTTTTCAACCCCTGCGCGGGTACGCCGGGGACAAGCATTCCCTATAGCACTGCCTTTGGCAACATGTTCAACGGCAGTGGATCGACCAAAGGCGCGGGCATCAACCTGACGCTGCCCTTACGCAACCGCCAGGCACAGGCCCAGCAGGTGCGCGCGATGCTGGAATACCGGCAGTCGCAAATGCTGTTGCAGCAGACGTACCTGAAGCTGCGCATGAACGTCATCAACCAGATTTACGCGCTGCAAAATGACCGGGCTACGGTGCAGTCGGCGCAGGCCTCGCTGGTGTACGCGCAGCAGAGCCTGGACGCGGAGAAAAAGAAATATCACTTGGGTGCTTCCACCACGGCCAACGTGCTGTTGCAGCAGCGCAGCCTGGAAACGGCGCAGGATAATTTGATCTCTGCGCAGACAACCTATGCAGTGGATCGCGCCGCGCTGTCGGAACTGGTGGCCGATACGCTGGACAAATATAGCATCGACGTCGTCGAAGCAGCAGCAGGCAAGATCGAGCACGCGCCGCAGGTTCCGGGCCTGGAAGCACCGGAGAAGCAGCCCGCGCCGCAACCGCTGCATCCGGGCGAAACCCCAGCCACGCCGGGGTCCTCCGTGCAAACCACACAGCCGTAGGCAGCTGCAATGAACAAAGACAACAGGCCGGGAGATTCCCGGCCTGTTGTCTTTGGGGTGCGCAAGTGGCCCAACCAAGATTTTTTCGGACGGAGATGGATGCACCTATTTTCAAGGAGTCATTCTGAACGGAGTCCGCGAATGCGGACGCAGTAAAGAATCCAGAGGGTGACGGCGAAATTCATGCAGCGTCCATCCTCTGGATTCTTCCCTTCGACTTCGCTCAGGGCAGGCTCTGCTTCGCTCCTCAGAATGACTCCCTTTCAAGGAAGAGCCATTCTTTTGATCTGCCATCGAGAGCGAAGAACCCGGAGAATGCGTGCTT
>JAJZMO010000357.1 GCA_021798235.1 Acidobacteriota bacterium
TTTGCGCAGCCGCGCACTCACTTCCAGCCCAATCTCCCCAGCCGCAAGCGGCAGCGATGTACACTACTCCCAGCGGATTTGGAGCGCCGCGCCGCACCCATGCCCAAGGCCATGAAACTCACGCTGCTTGCCCTGTCCACTTTGCTGGCTGCCTTCGTCTTTGTTGGCGGATTTCTGCCCGGCTATCTGCCGACAAATGTACGCGCATCCAGCCAGGACCCCAACGCCTACCGGCAGATGGAGGTCTACAGTGAGGTGCTGCAGCACATTCAAAATGATTACGTGGTCACGCCGAACATCCACAAGGTGACGGCGGCAGCGCTGCACGGGCTGCTGGAGGGTCTCGATCCCGAATCCAGCTACATGACCGCCAAGGAGTACCAGCAATATCTGACGCTGCAACAAGCGGGACCGGCGCAGGTGGGCTTGGACATCTCCAAAAAATTTGGTTATGCCACCGTCGTTTCCGTCGAGCCGGACAGCGCCGCAGAAAAAGCGAACATTAAAGAAGACGATGTCATCGAGGCCATCGATGGCAAAAGTACCCGTGTGCTCTCTGCCGCGATGATCCGCGCTCTGCTCAACGGCCAGCCGGGTTCCACCGTGAACCTCAGTGTGATCCGCCCGTCCAGTTCTGTGCCAGACACGGTCACGCTTACGCGACAGATTTTGCCGTATCCCCCGGTGGAAGCCACGTCGATGAGCGATGGCAGCGTGCTGTACCTGCGACCCTACCGACTCACCAAAAATCGCGTACACGTTGTCATCGAACGCCTGCACGCGATGCAAAAAAACAAGCAGCAAAAAGTGCTGCTCGATCTGCGCGACGTAGCCGAGGGCGATAATGACTCCGCGCTGCTCTTGGCCAATGCCTTTGTACAAAGCGGAACGCTGACGCAACTGGAAGGCCAGACCGTTTCCAAACAAATCCTGACCGCCGACCCAAAGAAATTTGTCACAGCCGCTCCGCTGGCCGTGCTGGTCAATCACGGCACCTCTGGCCCAGCTGAGCTGCTGGCAGCTGCGCTACTCGACAACAAACGCGCAGACGTTGTGGGCGAACCCACCTTTGGCTCGGGCGTGGTGCTGCGGAAATTTCCCCTGCAGGATGGCGGCATGATCGCGCTGGCTGTTGCAAAATATGAAAGCCCCTCCGGCATTGTGATTCAAGAGAAGGGGGTGCAGCCCAACGTGGAAGCAGGCACGACGCAGATCGCCAATGCAGACTCCGCCGCAACCCCGGGTGCGGCTGCACCGGCAACGCCAACGCCCTCCAGCAGCGCGCCGCTGGAAGACTCCGACTGGCAGGTGCATACTGCGCTGCAACAGTTGCAGAAGAAACCAACAGGATCGCAGTAGTCCTCCACTCCACTTGCGCCGAGCCGAAGATTGAATTTCTTTCCGCACCAGCCAAGCGCATTTGAAAACAGCAGCCGTGGCTTTCGCCCGCCGACACCGCGACGCAGAAAGCTGGCTGGCAGCATGGCCTTTCTGCTGCTGGCGCTGCTGGCAGCGATCTTTGGAGCGCTGAGTGGTTTAATGCTGGTGGACTCGGTGGACCTGCCGCAGATCACCGAGCTGGAACGCTACCGCCCCAGCACCGTCACGAATCTGTATGACGTTCATGGAACCGCCTTCGCCTCCTTTGCCTTGGAGCGCCGTGTCGTTGTTGGCTACAGCGACATTCCGCCCCTTTTGCGCGAGGCGGTCCTCTCCATCGAAGACAAAAATTTTGAACGCCACTGGGGCATCAACCTCTTTCGCGTAGCCGGAGCGGCCTGGCGCGATCTGCGCCAAGACAGCCGCGCGCAGGGCGCTTCCACGCTGACCATGCAACTGGCGCGCAACCTTTTTCTCTCGCCCGACCGCACCTTCCGCCGCAAGTTGCAAGAGGTCTTCCTCACCCTGCAAATCGAGCGCAACTTTACCAAGGAGCAAATCTTCACGCTCTACGCCAACCAAATTTATCTGGGCCAGGGCGTCTACGGTTTTGAAGCCGGCGCGGAATACTACTTCAGCAAACCCGCGCTGCAATTGACGCTGCCTGAGGCGGCGCTGCTGGCCGCTCTGCCGCGCGGCCCGTCCTACTACTCGCCCATCACGCATCCAGAGCGCGCGCTGCACCGCAGGAACATCGTCATCAACTCCATGCTGGGCGATGGCCTCATCACGCAGCAGCAGGCCGAGGCCGCCAAGGCCACTCCGCTGGACCTGCACATTCAGCCGCCGCCCAACACCGCCGCGCCGTGGTTTGCGGAGCAGGTGCGCGAGCAACTCGACCAGCGCTTTGGGCAGGAAGCCGTGCACCAAGGCGGGCTGCGTGTCTACACCACGCTCGATCTGAACCTGCAACACGCCGCAACCCAAGCCGTGTTGGACGGTCTGGCCGCCTATGAACGCCGTCACGGCTGGCGCGGCCATCTGCTCAACGCCATCGCCGGTGGCAGTTCGCTCTCCGGATTCCATCATCCTGACTGGGATACGCCGCCCGCTCCGGGCCTGTATGTTCACGGATTGGTGACGGCCATCCTGCCCTATCAAGTGACGGTGCGTGTTGGCGACCACACCAGCGTGCTCATCAACTCTGACGGCTGGGCCTGGACGGGTTTCTCCATGGCGAATAAATTTCTGCACGCGGGCGACATCGTCTACGTTCACATTCTGCCGGGGCAAAAGCCGGATGCGCCGGTGCTGCACGCCTCGCTCGAACAAGACTCCGGCGCGCAGGCCTCGCTGCTCGCGCTCGACAACACCAGCGGCGAAGTGCTCGCCATGGTCGGCGGACGGGACTTTCATCTGTCGCAATACAACCGCGCCACGCAGTCGGAGCGCCAGACTGGCTCCTCTTTCAAGGTCTACGTCTACACCGCGGCCATGGAATCTGGCCTGACGCCGGACAGCACCGTGCTCGACACGCCGGTCAGCTTTCCCACGCCCGCAGGCGCGTACACGCCGCATGATTATGACGACCGCTACCTGGGCAGCATCACGCTGCGCCGGGCCTTTGCCGACTCGCGCAACATTCCTGCGTTGCGGCTGACGGATCAACTGGGCGTGGAGCGCGTCATTGCCACGGCGCATCGCTTCGGCGTCACCTCCAGCATTCCGCCGTACCTGCCCATCGCGCTGGGTTCGGCAGGCATCAGCCTGCAAGAGCAGGTCTCGGCCTACAGCAGCTTCCCCAATGACGGCATCCGATTGACGCCACATCTGATCCGGCGCGTCGTTAACGCCGATGGCGAAACCATCTATCAGGCGGATCCCGACACGCATGTCTCCACGGATCAAAAATCCGCGCGCGCCATGATGCAGTTGCTCGAATCCGTGGTGCAGCCGGGCGGCACCGGAGCAGCGGCAGCCAGCCTGCATCATCCACTGGGCGGAAAAACCGGCACCACCAATGACTTTACCGACGCATGGTTTCTGGGCTTTTCTCCCTCCACCACCTGCGGCGTCTGGGTCGGCTATGACAACCAGCAGAGCTTGGGCAACAAGGAAACCGGCGCGCGCGCGGCCCTGCCCATCTGGATGCAGTTCATGCGCGCGGCCATCGCCGTGCAGCCCAACGAATCCTTCCCCGGCGCAGGCGATACAGCGACGCAGTAATTCCGCACCTGCCCGGACCGATACAGACGCCGCTTCCCAATTCTTCTATGATGAAATCTGGATACTAAATGAACACTGTTGAATTCACCGCCATCCTCGGCGCAGGCTCATTACTGGCCGGCTTTTTAGGCGCACTCACCGGACTGGGCGGTGGCGTGGTCATCGTTCCGCTGCTCACGCTGGCCTTTGGCGTGGACATCCATTACGCCATTGGCGCATCGCTGGTCTCCGTGATCGCCACTTCCTCCGGCTCTGCAGCCGCGTATGTCAAAGAAGGCTTTTCCAACATCCGCATCGGCATGTTTTTGGAGATCGCCACCACGCTGGGCGCACTGTGCGGCGCATTTCTGGCTGCGCGCACGCCGACGGCGGCCATCGCCATCATCTTTGGATTGGTGCTGCTCTACTCTGCGGCCATGTCCAACCGCAAACGGCACGACCACCTGGCGCAGCAACCCGATCGGCTGGCGAATGCGCTGCGCATGAACAGCAGCTATCCGGTGGATGGCGAGGCCGTGCATTACGGCGTGCGGCGCGTGCCGCTGGGCTTTGGCATCATGTTTGGCGCAGGCACGCTCTCCGGCCTGCTCGGCATCGGCTCCGGCGCAGTCAAGGTGCTGGCCATGGATGAAGCCATGCAGATTCCCTTCAAGGTCTCCACCACCACCAGCAACTTTATGATCGGCGTCACCGCCGCGGCCAGCGCGGGCGTTTACCTCAGCCGCGGCTACATTGATCCCACACTAGCCATGCCCGTCACGCTCGGCGTGCTGGCCGGCTCGCTGCTGGGCGCACGCTATCTGGTGCAGGCACGCACGCACATTCTGCGCATTGTCTTCGCCGTCGTCATCGCGTTTCTCGGCGTCGAGATGATCTACAACGGCTTTACGGGGAGGCTGTAATGGCAGAGGTTCTGCACAACCGCGAAGCCGACGACCGGCTAATCGATGAACGCATCAGCGTCATTCTGCGCGCAGGCATGGTCATCTCGGCCATCGTCATCGCCATCGGCGGGCTACTCTATCTGCTGCACCATGGCGGCCCGGTTCCCGACTATCGCGTCTTCCACGGCATCGCCGCGCCGCTGACCAGCGTCACCGGCATCGTGCACGCCGCGCTGCAAGGCCGCAGCATCGCCATCATCCAACTGGGCCTGCTGCTGCTGATTGCAACGCCCGTGGCGCGCGTGCTTTTTTCTGTCATCGCGTTTTGGATGGAAAAAGATTTTCTCTACGTCGTCATCTCCGGCTTGGTGCTGCTGGTGCTGCTCTACAGCCTTTTTGTCCATAGAACCTAGCCAACACCCACAACAAAACTCCTACCCACCTCCGCGTACAATGGAACCAGACGCGCCACGCACACACGCGCGCGATTGAAGTTTTCCTATGACCGCAACAAACACGGAACACCTGACAGAATCCATCTCCGCACCCTCCGCCTCCACCCGCCGCG
>JAJZMO010000201.1 GCA_021798235.1 Acidobacteriota bacterium
ATCCATCAGCCGCACCGTCATCGACTCCACGCGCACCCGCTCCAGCGCGTGTCGCGCCTGCATCATCCCATAGCGAATCCCGCGCTCCAGCCGCACCGCCAGATCCTCGAGTTCCTCGCCCACGCGATACTGGGCCGCTGTCACCAGCTCCGCCGCGGCCGAAGGAGTCGGCGCCCGCAAATCCGCCACAAAATCCGCAATCGTAAAATCCGTCTCGTGCCCAACGGCGGAAACCACCGGCAGATCCGACGCCGCAATCGCCTCGGCCAGCATCTCGCTGTTAAACGGAGCCAGATCCTCCAGCGATCCGCCGCCCCGCGCAATCACAATCACATCCACTTCGCGCGTCTTGTTGAAGTACGCAATCCCCGCCGCCACTTCCGCCGCCGCGCTCTCGCCCTGCACTACCGCCGGATACAGCAGCACCTCCAGCCCGGCATGCCGCCGGTGCGCCACATTCACAAAATCCCGAATCACTGCACCCGAAGGCGACGTCACAATCCCCACACACTTCGGATACCTCGGCAGAGGCTTCTTCCGCTCCGCCTCGAACAGTCCGCGCGCCTTCAGCTTGGCCTTCAGTTGCTCAAACGCCAGTTGCAGCGACCCCGCGCCCAGCGGCTCCATCGTCTCGCCCAACAGTTGCATCTGCCCGCGCTGCTCGTAGATCGTAATCTTCCCGCGCACCAGCGCCTGCAAACCATCCTGTGGCCGAAATCGCAGCAGCGACGCCTGCCGCCGGAACAGCACTGCCGGCAGTTGCGCATCCCCATCCTTCAACGTGAAGTAAATGTGCCCCGACGGGGCCACGCGCAGATTCGAAATCTCGCCCTCAACCCACAGGTCCGCAAATCTGCGCTCCAGGTGTGTCCGCGCTTCAGCGACGAGATCTCCCACCTTCCAGATGCGGCGCGTATCTTCCACCTTCGCAGGCGATTCAAACAGCAGCCCCATCTGCGCATCATCGGGTTCGGATTGTCCAGAGCTTCGGCGCACCACTTCTGAGTCTACCGCCGCCAGCGCGAGATCACCCACAGCAGCAACGAAAGCAGCACGCTCAACAGCAGCGAGGTCGCCAGCGGAAAGTAAAACGTAACATTCTTTCCGCGATAGCGGATGTCGCCCGGCAGCCGCCCCAGCGGCACGCCGAATTTGCCAAACAACATCACCAGCCCGCCGGCCACAACCAGCAGCAGCCCTAGTCCAATCAGCATCCGCCCCAAACTAAACATTTCTCCTTCAGTTTAGAACCCGCTCCCTCGCGGTTGACGTGCAACCCAATCACGTTTAGCTTCATGAGCAATCCGGTCTTCAGGAGAACCATGACCAGCCTGAGCCTTGCCGCCGGCATTCTCTGCCTCCTCTACGCGCTCCTCGACGCCTTCCAGACGGTCATCCTTCCGCGCCGTCCCAGCGGTGCATTTCGCCTCACCGGCGCCTTCTACGTTGCCACCTGGACCCCCTGGAAGTTCTTCGCCCTGCGCATCCACCATCCGCGTAAACGCGAAACCATGCTCAGCATCTACGGACCGCTTTCGCTCGTCCTCCTCATCGCCGTCTGGGCTGTCGCCGTCATGGTGGGCTTCGCGCTCATCTTCTACGGCCTCGGCTCGCCCTTTCACGATCCCCTTCTGCTCGAACCCCTGCACTCTGACTTCTACGTCAGCGGCACCACGCTCTTCACCCTCGGCCTCGGTGACGTCACCCCCATCACCTGGCTCTCGCGCGGCCTGCTCGTGCTGGAAGCCGGCATCGGCCTCGGCTTTGTCGCCCTCGTCATCGGGTACTTCCCCGTCCTCTACGGCGCATTCTCCCGCCGCGAAGTCAACATCTCGCTCCTTGACGCCCGCGCCGGTTCGCCACCCAGCGCCGCCGAACTCCTTCGTCGCCACGCCTTCCCCGGCGGCGAAGACGCTCTCATCCAGCTCCTCGAAAAATGGGAGAACTGGTCCGCCGAGCTCCTCGAAAGTCACATCTCGTATCCGTTGCTGTGCTATTTCCGCTCCCAGCACGCCAACCAGAGCTGGCTCAGCGCGCTCGTCGCCATCCTTGACGCCTGCGCCCTGCTCATCTCCGGCATTCAGGAAAAACCCGCCCGCCAGGCCCAGCTTACCTTCGCCATGGCCCGCCACGCGCTCATCGATCTCACCCAGATCTTCTCCATGCGGCCCTGTACGCAGATGCCCGACCGCCTACCGCACGAAAACTTCCAGCGCCTCCACGATCAGCTCTGCGCCGAAGGCGTCCGCATCTGCCGCGATGGCGATATCGAAGCCCGCCTCCGCAAAATGCGCGCCCTCTACGAAGGCTATGCCCACCCCCTCGCAGACCATCTCTGCATGGCCTTGCCGCCCTTCATCACAGACCACCCCCGCAAAGACAACTGGCAGAACGTCGCCCGCCTCCGCGCCGAAGCCGAAGGCAAATTCGCTGCCGAACCTGAAAACCCCAATCCCGTCCGTTACGTCGAAGACTCCGATCACCTGTTCTGACTCCCGCAGGAATCTCTCTGCCCCTTCCGGCTCAGCTCTTCGTTCGCACAATCTCCCGCAGCTCGCTCAGCAGCGCGTAGATCGTCTTCCCGCCCGCGCCACGCACATGCCTCGGCATACCCACGAGCCGCTCAATCGTGGACGCAACCATGCTGCCGCGCCTCAGGCCAAACGTCCCCAGCACGCCCGCCAGTTTGTGCGCCAGATCCCTCGCAATGATAGGCGCCGCCCGATCCTCTGGAACTCGCAGCCACCGCCAGCATTCGCGCTCCAGCATGTCCAGGCGGTTCAGCAGCATCGCCCGGTTCTCCCTCCACAGCGCATTCATCTGCACTTGCACGTCGGCGCACGGCTCGTCGCGCCTCGACCTCACACTCTCGTTGACCGCTATCGCTGACTCCATCCCGCACCTCGGCTCTTGGCCTCAACGCGTTCATCGGAGGAAATCAGAGGAACTTGAGAGCGCCGGCCGCCTGTTCCCGCGCTATTCCCAAAATGAATCAGGGGAGCCTATCCGGGCTCCCCTGACTCCACTGCATATTGATTTCCGTTTTACGCCGTCACCGGCTCCAGCAGCCGCGCCCAGCGCCGCTCCCCGCGCGCCGCATGCGCCTGCTTGTGATACGCATAGCCCGCGATCAACGGCAGCGCCAGCGTCGCTTCGCTGTACACCATCTGCTCAAAGGTCGTGTCCACCTTGCCCCACGAGCTCGCTTCCTTCAGCGTGCTCGATGATAACGCCCCGTCCCGCACATCGGCCACCGTCACCTGTACGGCGTACTTGTGCATCGGCGCTTCATTGCCCAGTACATCAGCGGCAACCACAATGTCCTGCGCAAAATTCTTCGGAACGCCCCCGCCAATCATCAGCAACCCGGTCGTCGGATTCGCAATCTTCAGCTGCGTCAGCTCGTAAAAATCCTTCGCCGAATCAATCGAAACCCTCGGCTTTCCCTGCCGCGCATGCTGGTGCGCCACCAGTCCAAAGCCTGCTGAGCAGTCGCTGAAGGCCGGCACGAAAATCGGCACATCCTTCTCATACGCCGCCAGCACGATGGAATCCACGCCGCCCTTCGCCGGCGTCTTGCCTTCCTTTTCCAGATATGCGCCCATCGCCTTGATAAACTCGCGCGAGCTATACGGCCGCGGCTCCAGCGAGTTCGCAATCTTCTCCGTCGTCTCGTCGCAGATGCGCAGCTCTTCCTCATCAATCAGCGTGTCGTAGATGCGGTCGATCATCAGCTCGCGCAGCGTGGCGTCTTCGGTGCCCTGCTTGAACAGATCATCGGCAATCCAGTGCTGAAAGCCCAGTGCCTCGAAGAAGTCCTGGTCCACAATGTTCGCGCCGGTCGAAACCACCGCGTCCACCATGTTGTTGCGAATCAGATCGATGAAAATCTGCTTCAGCCCGGCGCTGATCAGCGACCCGGCCAGGCACAGAATCACCCCGCACTCCTGGTCGCGCAGCATCCGTTCGTAAATCCCGGCCGCACGCGCCAGGTCACGCGAGCTGTAGGCCATATGCTCCATCGCATCCACCAGCGGCACCACGTTGTGCTGCTTGATGTCGATGTGTTGAATGGGGTGAGTAAGAAGTTCTTTTTTCGTAGGCATATCCCTTCCAGAATACCAATTTCAGGGCCATATTCCGGTGAATTTCCCGCTCCGGAACACCGAATTTTCCCACCCTCGGAAACCGGCTCCCAGCCGCTCCGTTCTTGGCCGCCGCTTAATCTCCGCCGCGTATACTCATGCCCATGAAACTCCACCGTCTCGCCGCCCTTTGCCTCATCCCGCTCGCCGCTGTTCCCGCCTGCTTCGCCTGGGGAGCCAAAGGCCACCGCATCATCAACCACCTCGCCATCCAGACCCTCCCCGTCAGCGTACCCGCCTTCCTGCGCTCCCCCGCCGCCCTCGATGAAATTACATACCTCGGCCCCGAGCCCGACCGCTGGCGCTCCCCCGCCGAACCCGAACTCGACGCCATGCAGGCCCCCGATCACTACATCGACCTCGAACTCGCCGACCGCATCGCACCGCTCCCCCGCGAGCGCTATCAGTACATCGCCAAACTCTACGCCTACATGCAGACCCATCCCGGCTCCGAACAAGAAATGCAGCCCACCCACATCGGTTTCCAGCCCTACATCACCGAGGAAGTCTGGCAGCGCCTTAAGTCCGCCATGCGCGACTACCGCCAGCTCCGCGCCGAGCACAAAGACCTCATGCCCGTCGAACAGGCCATCATCTTTTACGCCGGATGGCTTGGCCACTACGTCGGCGACGGCTCCCAGCCACTCCACACCACCATCGAATACAACGGCTGGACCGGACCCAACCCCCACCACTACACGACCAGCCACCACATCCATTCGCAGTTCGAGACCGAATTCGTCAACGACAACATCTCCATGGCCGAGGTCCGCCACTACATGAAACCCCTCGCTCCCATCCACGACGAGTGGACAGACTACCTCGCCTACCTCCACCACACGCACGGCTATGTCGACGAGGTCTACCAGCTGTGGAACGAGCACGGCTTCGAAGGCGCCGG
>JAJZMO010000347.1 GCA_021798235.1 Acidobacteriota bacterium
TCTGTCGCTGGGTTCCACGCGGAGGTATCGACGCCATTCAAAATGCCATGCAGGTCTGCGGCGCGGCGTTGGAAGATGCTCTCCAGGCTAAATCCAAATTCGGCTGTCTGGATTTCACGCGCATACGTAGGGCTGACCGTGGTGATGGCATCCGAATAGACGATGCCTCCCTTGAGAAAATTGAAGGTGTCAAAGTGTTCCAGCTTGTCCATGGTGAAGACATCCCACGGCAGCAGCAGTTGCTCCGTGGTCTTGGGCGGAAACCATCCTTGATACCCCGCGTTATGTATCGTGAGCACGCAGGGAATCTTGCGCAATACCGGATCAAAATAATAGGTGGTGCGCAAATAAACAGGCAACATCGCAGCCTGCCAATCGTGCGCGTGGAAGACATCCGGAACACCCAATTGTTTACTGGCCTCCAGAACTGCGCGCGCAAACAGACCAAAGCGCTCGGCGTTGTCGGGATAGTCGCCCGCCGGCGTGCCATACAAGCCTTCGCGATCAAACAACTCCGGACAATCGACGAAGTAAAACTGCACGCCTTCGAGCAATCCTCCATCCACGATGCGCACAAACCGATTGTAAAAAGAAAAAGGAATCGTCAAGCTGGCAAGGACCGTCTTGGGCTTGTTCAGTTTCTCCAGCACGCCGCGATACAGCGGCAGATAGACCGTGACGCGATGGCCCAACTGCGTTAGTTCCGCAGGCAGCGCACCGACCACATCGGCCAGGCCGCCGGTCTTGGCAAAAGGAACACACTCCGAAGCGGCAAAGACAATCTGCATCGCACCTCCGCGCATCTGCGCCACATTCTCTTATATCGGATGCAGGCGGTTGAGGGAAACGCAATCGTACTCAGTCCGGGGACAGACAGTACGATAGAAATGTGAATCCGCACAAACCAACAACGAAGCCAAAACTTGGCCAACACTTTCTTGTCAGCGATCCGGCGCGCGTGGCAATCGTAAATGCACTGGGCGACCTGAAATTACAGACAGTACTGGAGATTGGTCCTGGCCAAGGCGCACTCACCGACCTGCTGGCACAACGTGCGCAACGGCTGATCGCCGTAGAGTTTGATCCTGCTCTCGCACATATCTTGGAGCGGCGCTATGCGCACCTGCCCCACGTGCAGGTGCTGCACGCGGATATTTTGCACGTCGATTTACGCGCGCTCTGCAAAGAGCATGGTGTCGAGAATATGCACATCGTTGGCAATCTGCCGTACTACATCACCTCAGACATTCTCTTGTGGCTCTTTGCACACTTGGAGGCATGTTCGCGGGCCGTGTTCATGATGCAGGACGAGGTTGTAGACCGCATTGCTGCTACGCCCGGCCACAGCGAATATGGACTGCTCTCTGCCACCACGCAACTGCACATGCAGGTGGAAAAGCTCTTTTTCTTGTCACCGGATGCTTTTGCGCCGCCGCCAAAAGTAAATTCCGCCGTGGTGCGCTTGCATCCACAACCACGCTTTGCTGCGCTTGCTGTGGAACGTGTACCCTTTGAAAAATTTTTGCGCTCCTGTTTTCAGCAAAAGCGGAAGACTCTGGCCAACAATCTACGAGCGGCTGGCTATGCTGCGGAAGAGATTGCAGCGGCAGAGCGCAAAACTGCGATTGCCGCCAATGCACGTGCAGAAGAGCTTTCCTTGGACATCATGGCACAGATTTTTCATCATTTGCCGCGCCGTGATTGAAAGCCCATCGGGGCTGGCTGCCAAGTCTGTGCGCGAAAATGTTCTCGCCCGTCGCAAGTCTAGTAGTAGTCCGCGCAACTCATGTAGTAACCGCATCGTTTGCAAACGAGCTTGCAGCGGCTGCTGACGAGTGGCTCCGAGCAGTTCGGACACTGCGTACACGGATGGGGTTCCGCAGGGGCGCGCTTCCCCAGGGGATGAATTTCCGACGAATTTTTTCCTTCGTCCGCTTGCAACTTATCCATATTGGGGAACCCAAATGAAATGGGTTAATGGTTGACGCCGCTGGCTAAAAATCCTCCGTCCACGGCAAGGATTTGCCCGGTCACAAACGAAGCAGCGTCGGAAGCCAGAAAGACGGCGGCTCCCACCAATTCTTCCAAGGTTCCAAAACGATTCATCGGCGTGCGCAACAGCAATTCTCTGCCCCGCTCTGTACCATCGAGCAACTCCGCATTCAGCGCGGTGCGAAATACGCCCGGAGCAATGGCATTCACCGTGATTCCATGCTGCGCCCATTCGATGGCCAACGATTTCGTCAACGATGCCACGGCAGCCTTGCTGGCCCCATAGGCTGCAACTTCATACAGGGCTACAAACGATGTAAGCGAAGCAATGTTGATGATGCGGCCAAAGCCTCGCTCAATCATTGCAGAGGAAAAAACCTGACAGCCACGCAAGGTACCCGTCAGATTTGTATCGAGAATTGCATTCCAATCGTCTTCAGCAAACTCCAGCGTGGGAGCGCGTTTGGTTCTCCCCGCACAGTTCAACAGAATATCCACCTTGCCGAATGCGGCTACAGCGGCGTTGCGCAATGCAACCAAGGAGTCCCGCTCACACACATCGGACGGGATGCGAATCGTTCTTCGTCCCGTGGCCTCAATCTCTGCGGCAATTTGCTCCACCTGCTCCCTGCGGCGCGAGGAGGCGACAACATCGGCCCCGGCACGGGCCAAGCCCAAGGACAAAGCTCTGCCAATGCCAGTGGTTCCCCCAAGAACGACCGCGGCTTTGCCTTCGAGACTGAGCGTGGCAAGCATTTTAGAAGCCGATGATGTTGTAGCCACTATCGACGTAGATCACCTCACCGGTGACGCCAGAGGCCAAGTCCGAGGCTAGAAACGCAGCCACGCCGCCGACTTCTGCCTGCTCCGTGTTGCGATGCAGCGGTGAGCGCTCCTCGTGGTACTTGAGCATGTCGCCCAGTGCGCCAATACCGCGTGCGGCCAGCGTCTTGATCGGGCCTGCGGAGATGGCGTTAACGCGAATGTTGTACCGGCCCAGATCGTGGGCCAAGTAGCGCACCGTGGCCTCCAATGCAGCCTTGGCTACGCCCATCACTTTGTAATGCGGAACCACTTTTTCCGCGCCGTAATAGGTCATGGTCAGGATGCTACCGCCTTCAGTCATCAGCGGTGCCGCAGCGCAAGAAACTGCGATCAGCGAGTAGACGCTGACATCATGTGCAATGCGGAAACCTTCGCGCGATGTCTTCGAAAAGTCATTCTTCAAATCTTCTGCAGGCGCGTAGGCAACCGAGTGTACCAGCACGTGCAGCTTGCCGTAGCGCTCTTTCAGCTGCGCGAAGAGATGCGCGATCTCCTCATCGGAGGAGACATCGCATTGGAAGGCTTCGGCTCCCGGCAGATCGGCCAGCAGGCTGTCTGCTTCCAGCTTCATGCGCTCGTTTTGATAGGTGACGGCCAGCTTGCAGCCCGCTGCGTGCAGCTTCTGCGCAATGGCAAAGGCGATGGAGCGTTTATTGGCCAATCCAAAAACAACGGCCACTCGATTTTCCAGATGCAACATGTATCCTCCGTGGATGCGAGCCAGCCGGAACCAACGCACATCCTATTTCGCGGCAAGCCGCATAGCGTTCATAAAAATGTGAAACTCCAGCATATCAGCCGCCAATGTCCATCAGCAGAACCTCGCCCATGGCCTGGCCTAAAAAGCGGCTGCCCAGTCGTTGAAATTTCTCAATCGAGTCGGTCGCATAAAAGTGGCAGCGATTGCCCGATGGCGCTTCCGCCGCAGCGTGCAGCGTAGTCAGAACTCGCGTGGGCAACAGGCCGCGAGCCTGCAAATCCCGATGCACGCTCTCCGCCGTGGTCGCTGCCGAATCCAAAATACGCATCGACGCGGGCAGTGTACGCTCCAACAACGGACGCAACAACGGATAGTGTGTGCAGCCGAGCAGCACCGTGTCTGGCTGCATGGTGGCAGCTTGCGCCTGCTCCAGCGCCTCGTGCAAATAGATGCGCAATACCTCTGCGGTGACGGCGTGCTCCGTCCAGCCTTCTTCGATCAGCGGCACCAGCAGCGGGCAGGCCTTTTCCAACGCGCGCAAACCATGCCGGGCGCAGGCCTGTGCATAAGCGTGGCTTTGCACGGTGGCATCGGTGGCTAACACCAGCACATCGCGGCTGTGGCTGGTTGCCGCTGCGCTCGCCGCGCCTGCCTCAATCACACCCAACACGGGCACGCGCACTGCGGCGCGGATCTCCTCAATCGCCAGCGCGCTGGCCGTATTGCAGGCGATCACCAGATACTCAATGCCCTGCGCAACGAGAAACTGCGCGCTCTCAACGGCATAGCGTGCGATGGTCGTCCGCGACTTGGAACCATAAGGCAGGCGCGCCGTATCGCCCACATAGAAAAACTCCGCCTCGGGAACCTGGGGCAACAGTTCGCGCAGCACGGTGAGGCCGCCGAAGCCAGAGTCAAAGACTCCGATGCGCAGCGCAGCACTCATCGTTGCCCCTCCGGCGTTGCGGCAGCTCTGGTAATGGGCATGGTTGCGGTCAGATAATCCTGCGTCAGGTCGGCGTGACCAGCCAGTGTATCTTTGGGCTGACCATCGACCAGAAAATGTACGCGCGTGATCTGTGGCAGATTGGCGTGCAGCGTACTCACAATGGAAAGCAATGTCAGATTCTCCACTTCAATGCCCGAAGGATGGTGCGCGACAAAATCACCATTCAAGTTCACCACAGCCAACAGGGGAGACGCCACAGCATCGGGAACAGGCGCGTCCGTGGCCGATGCCGTCGGCGGCGCGGCAGCTACCGGCGCGGGCGCAGGGTTCGGTGCGGCAGCCATCACTGGCGCAGATGGAACCGCAGGCGCGGGCAATAGATACACCGTATCCACGGCGGCAAGCGCGGCCAGTGGATGCGGCGACTCCGGCGTGGCGTACTCAGCAAACAGCGCAGTGAGCACGGCTTTGGCGCGCGCGCTGGGTTCCTCAGGCAAGGGTGCAAA
>JAJZMO010000307.1 GCA_021798235.1 Acidobacteriota bacterium
GTCATCGTCGGCAATGCCATCTCGCGCGGCAATGTGGAGCTGGAGTTTGCGCTCGATCAAAAAATACCGCTGGAATCCATGGCGCACATGCTGCAGCAAGAATTTTTGCGTGGACGCGAATCTCTTGTGGTTGCGGGCACACACGGCAAAACAACCACAACCAGCATGTTGGCTTGGATCTATCAAGTCGCCGCAGCGGACGATCCAAAGCTCACTCCATCATTTTTGATCGGTGGCGTTGCGGAAAACTTCGGGGCCAGCTTCGCGCTGCACCCCACGCGTCCTTTTATTTTGGAAGGCGATGAATACGATACGGCTTTTTTCGATAAAGGGCCAAAATTCTTGCATTACTTCCCCGATGCGCTTATTTTGACGCACGTTGAATTTGACCATGCCGACATCTATGCCAATCTGGATGCGGTGAAGACGGCCTTCCTGCGGCTGGTGAATCTGGTGCCGCGCCGCGGAAGAATTGTCGCCTACGATGCGTCTGACAATGTTTCGCAATGTGTGGCCCGCGCATTTTGTTCTGTCGAACGATACGGCTTCTCCCCTGATGCGCATTGGCGCATTGCGGAATACACAACTCAGGGCAATCGCAGTCTGTGGCAGGTACATCGCGGCGGCAAATCCTGGGCAGAGTTTTCCATGCCCGTTGTCGGCGAACACAATGTGCTGAACGCAACCGCAGCCGCAGCCCTGGCTGCCGGACAAGGTCTACCCCTTATCGCAATCCAAAAGGCATTGGCCAGCTTCCGCAGCGTCAAGCGGAGGCTGGAGGTCTGCGCCGAGGTCAACGGCATCACCATCATCGACGACTTCGCGCATCATCCCACGGCGATTCGAGAAACGCTGCGCGCCTTACGCACACGATACCCGGGCCGTCGCCTGTGGGCCATATTGGAGCCGCGCTCCAACACCTTGCGTCGCAATGTATTTCAAAAGGAACTGGTCGAAAGTTTGACTGTAGCCGACCAAGTAATCCTGGCAGAGGTTTATCAGCAGGAAAAAATTCCCGCAGAGCAACGCTTGCACGTCGAGCATGTCATTGCAGATTTGCGGCAGCGCGAACACGCAGCCATTTCGCTGCCGGATGCAGATGCGATTGTTGCGCATCTTGCCACACATGCAAAGTCGGGGGATGTGGTCGCACTCTTGTCCAATGGGGGCTTTGGCGATATTTATCGCAAACTGCCAGATCGACTGCAATCCATGTCGCAGTCGGGTGCGCAAGGGTAACCTGCCAATGCTGTCCGCGCTCACGCTGCTCTTTTTTTATTCTGCACTCACACCGCTAGCGGCACTCATCGGCTTTCCATGGACGCTGATTACCGGCGACGTGACGCTGCTCTATCGCATGGCGCGTTGGATTGCGGGCACGGGCACTCGCTTGGCTGGCATCCAAACATTGGCCACAGGGCTGGAAAATGTTCCTGCGAACACACCCTGCATTTTCATGATGAATCACATTTCGAATCTGGATCCACCAGTTCTGCTGCCGCTGATTCCTGGGCGTACTGCGTTTTTAGTCAAAAGTGAGTTGATGAAGATTCCCATTCTTGGCGCAGGCATGCGCATGGGAGACTTTATTCCTGTGGAGCGCAACCAGGGACGCGATAGCGCAAGAGCGAGCATTCGAACAGCCGCGCAGGTGCTTGCCACCGGGGTGCATATCACCGTATTTCCAGAGGGGACCCGTTCCCGCGATGGGCGCTTGCTGCCTTTTAAAAAAGGTCCGTTTTTCTTGGCAGAACAGACTGGAGCAGCGGTGATTCCCATCTCCATCCATGGCACCGAACAAATGATGCGCAAGGGCAGTCTGCGCGTGTTTCCCGGCAAGGCGCATGTTCACTTCCACGCGCCACTCTATGCGCGCGATTATGCAACGCGCGAGGAGTTAGCCGAAGCCACTCGCGCCACCATTGCCAGCGGGCTTCCAGAGTGGATGCGCACGTAATTTAATTATTGGATTTTACGATTGCCTTGTATCCGGCTGCGAGCAATTTTTCGCGCATGGCCATTGCATCGCTGCGGGAAGCAAACTGGCCAATCTGCACGCGGAAGAATCGATCTTGCACAGCATGGTGCAGACGCGCATGCAGACCCGCCCGATGCAGCTTCGCAATCAAAAACTGCGCATCATGCCGGCTGGCCGATGCTGCAATCTGCACGCTATAAGTGATCGCAGCTGCATGGGCCGCAGCGGGCAAGGCCGCATCGCCCAAGACCGTTGATGAGATCGGCTCGCTGGACACGGACGCACTGGCGCTTGTGGATGCCGCCGCCGTTTGCATCGACGTGGGGACTGCGGGAGAGGGCATTTGCACTGGAGCCGCCGACGGAACCTGCATTGCGAGGCTGCTAGTTGTATTGGTCAGCGCTTGGGTGGATGCTGGAACCGACTGCGCACGCGCATGCAGCAAGCCACGCAGACTCAGCGTGTCTGCCCCAACGCCATGCGATACGCCAAAGGAGTATCCCATACCAAAGAAGACCGCCGAAACCAGCGTGGCCCCAAAGAAGAGCGAGAGAATAACGCCTGTGCTCAGGTGGATCTCGGTATCGACATTCTCGGCTTCTTGAAAAAGCGTGAGCATGCGCGTTTATCCTTTCTTGAAGTCTACGCCTGCGCCAAGATTGGACTTGTTGAGCAAATTCAGCAACTCCATCGGCAACGGGAAGACGATGGTGGTATTTTTTTCCACGCCAATGTCAGAGAGCGTTTGTAAATAGCGAAGCTGCATGGTGATGGGTTGCGTGGCCAGCAATGCAGCGGCGTCGACCAATTTTTGCGCCGCATTAAATTCACCCTCTGCGTGGATGAGCTTCGAGCGCTTTTCGCGTTCTGCTTCTGCTTGCTTCGCCATGGCGCGCAGCATGGACTCGGGCAAATCCACCTGCTTCACTTCCACGCTGACCACTTTAACTCCATACGGAGCGGTGTGCTGATCAATGATGGTCTGAATCTTTTGGTTCAGCGTTTCCCGATGCGAAAGCAACTCATCCAACTCCACTTCGCCCAGCACCGAGCGCAGTGTGGTCTGCGCAAATTGCGAGGTCTGATACACGTAGTTGCTTACTTCCAATACCGCCTTGGTCGGATCGATCACACGCAGTGTTAGTACAGCGTTCACCTTCAGCGTTACGTTGTCGCGCGTGATAATGTCTTGCGGCGGCACCTCCATCACCTCTTGCCGCAGGGAGATGCGCACCATCTGGTCCAAAGGTTGAAAGACGAGAATCACGCCAGGGCCTTTGGATGCGCTCAACATTCTACCCAGCCGAAAAATGACTGCGCGCTCATACTCCTTCAAAATTTTGATGGAATTCATCAAATAAAATGCAATGATCAAAACAACGATCAAAGTGGCTGTGGTCGGCATGATTCTCCTTTGCGGCGTGTGCCGCTGCTGCAGGTTGTATACCACGCGCTCGACTGCTTGTGGTAAAAATTTGCGCTCTTGAAACTCAGCCGACGCGCTCAACGTTCAACAGTAATCCGTCTCGAGACAGAACGCGCACGCTCTCTCCGGCGGCGATGGACTGCTGGGACTGTGCCTGCCAAAGTTCACCGTGCAGCAAAATTTGTCCCGATGGATGTTGTGCGGGATCCAGTGGTGTCTGCGCAATGGCAATCGCGCCGGGTAATGCGTCGCTGCCCATGTGAATTTTATTGCGTCGCGCGCGCACGGCCAGTGCCGTCATAAAAAATGTGATGCCCCCAAAGCCAATGCCTGCCCCCAGCGCCGTTGCCCAATGTACACGCATCTCTGGGATGGGGCCATTGACCAGCGTCAGCAGCCCCAGCACCAGGCAAACGATACCAGCCAGCGCCAGCACGCCATGGCTGGAAAACTTGACCTCCAACAGCAGCAACACCAGCGCGCTGATAAGCAAGGCTGCAGCCGTAGCCTGAATCGGCAAAAGATTCAGCGCAAAAAGAGAAAGCAGTACCAGCAGTGTGCCGAGAGAGCCGGGAACAATCGTGCCCGGAACATGAAACTCCAAATAGATGAGCAGCGCACCTGCGATGAGCAGCAGCACGGCGAGATTGGGATCCATCAACGCGCCCAAAATCTGTTCCCGCAGATTGGGTGCGACCGTTTGCACAACCGGATTGTGCAGATGCAACACGGTGGTGCTGCCGTCAAAACGAAGGATCGTCGCACCGTCCAACGCCTGGAATAATGCGGCATCGTTGGGAGCGATGCGATCAATCAAATGCAGATCGAGCGCCTCTTGATCTGTGTAGGACTTGGAATCACGCACAGCCTCTTCCGCCGCTTGCGCATTGCGATGCCGCCGCGCAACGATGGAACGCAAAAAGGCCGCAGCATCGTTTTCAATCTTCTGCTTCAGGATGGGATCCATCCGCTGGCCTTCGAGAATTGGGTGCGATGCTCCTGTATTCGTACCGGGAGCCATTGCAGCCACATCCGCAGCTTCCAGCAAGAAAAACCCCGCCGAGGCGGCACGGCTGCCAGATGGAGCGACATACAGAAGGACAGGGACCGCTGAGTGCTCGATTGCCGCGACCATGGTGCGCGTGGAATCCAGGAGCCCACCGGGGGTGTCCAACTCCACCAAAACGGCCTGTGCGTGTTCGGCAGCGGCGATTTGCAAGCTGCGTACCAGGAATTCAGCGCTAACCGGCTGCACGGTATCTTGCAACACTATGCGTACAACGCGCGGCTGCGCTGGCGTTTGTGCGCATAGGCAATGCGCGCTCACAAACAATATGGCCAGAGTCACCGCTCCCAGATACCTTGCGTGCGTGCGCAGCTGGTTCATTGCGTGTGCGCCTCGTGCGCAGTGGGCGTGGTGCTGGCATGTTGTCGATCGCGCAGATACTCCAACTCAAATGCGGCTTGATGAAAAGAGGCCTCGTTATAGGAGCGTGCGATGCGCTCCAGTGGCTCGTAGGGCATGTTCCCTTTAGGGGCGGCAGCCGCATCGGATGTATCCGCAG
>JAJZMO010000199.1 GCA_021798235.1 Acidobacteriota bacterium
ATCTCCAGTGTTCCCACGATTTCAGGCAGCCCATTCTGTTGCGGGTGCCCCATTCCAGCCGTCTTTGGGCTGGAGTGGGGAAGGTTCAGTCCACAGCGCCTTCCCCACCGGGAACACTTGCAGCGAAAAAGCTCGAATTCCATTTTTCTAGCATCGGACACCGCATGTATCTCACCTACAGGAAGGCTCTCCAGGCAGCCATCCAAGAGATTCTGGCCCAGCCGCCTTACGAAATCGACATCGCCACGCTGGCGATTGCAGAGCCCGAGCTTAAATTCGGCGAGTATGCCCTGCCCATCGCCTTTGAACTGGCCAAGCGGTTGAAGAAGGCCCAGCGCGCCATCGCCACGGAGTTGGCCGCAGCGTTAACGCAAAAAAAGATTGAGGGCTTCGCTTCCTTTGAAGTCGCCGGAGCTGGCTACATCAACTGCAAATTGGATCGTGCGGCAGTATCGAGCAAAATCGCAGCGCGTGCAGAGGGACTGCCAAGTCTTACCTATTTCCCTCTCATCGAACACACGAGCATCAACCCCAACAAGGCGGCGCACATCGGCCATCTGCGCAACGCTATTTTGGGCGACACGCTGGCGCGCATGATGCGTGTGGGGCCAAACGAAACAACAAAAAACGCCATCGGCGTGCAGAATTACATCGACAACACTGGCGTCCAAGTGGCTGATGTCGTCGTCGCGCTCACGCATCTGGAAGGCAAAAACCTCGCTGCCGTCCAGCAATGGATGCAGGATTTAACGCAGCGTGGCGAGCGCATCGACTTCGTCTGCTGGGATTTGTATGCCCGCGTCAGCCAGTGGTATGACGAAGACCCGGCGCAGAAGGAAGCGCGCAAGAAAATCCGCCTCGATACGCTGCACGCGCTCGAACAAGGCGGCAACGAAACCGCAGCGATCGCCGAACTCGTCTCCACTGCCATCGTCCATCGGCATCTGAAAACGATGGAACGCCTCGGCATTGAATATGACTTTCTGCCCCGCGAGAGTGAAGTGCTACGCCTGCACTTCTGGGATGCGGCCTTTGCGTTGATGAAAGAAAAAGGCGTGCTCTACAAAGAGCCCGCTGGCAAGAATGCAGGCTGCTGGGTGATGCGCCGCGCCGGAACCGCAGGCACAACCGGCAACGGCCCTGACGAAGAGGCCAAGGTCATCGTCCGCTCCAACGGGACGGTCACGTATGTTGGAAAAGACATCGCCTATCATTTGTGGAAGTTTGGGAAGCTCGGCTTGGACTTTAGCAAGCGGCATTTCCACCATTACACCAGCGGCCATGAATGCGACATCTCCTGCCTGCCGGATCCAGACAACCTCGAAATCGGTCCGTCCTGCTTTGGCAAAGCGGATGCCATCTACAACGTCATCGACTCGCGCCAAACTGATCCGCAGAACAACGTGATCGAGGCCCTGCGCGGCATGGGCTTTACCCAAGAGGCCGACAACTACCATCATTTTTCCTATGAGATGGTCGCTCTCACTCCGCGCTGCGCGGCGGAATTGGGCTACACACTGTCGGAAGAGGACAATGTCCGTCCCTTCATCGAGGTCTCTGGCCGCAAGGGCTTCGGCGTCAAGGCCGACGACCTGATCGACAAAATGATTGAGGCTGCGCTCACCGAGGTCACCGCGCGCCATCCTGAACTGGAAGAGGCAGACCGCCGCACCATCGCCAGCAAGATCGCCGTGGGCGCGCTGCGCTATTACATGCTGCGCTACACGCGCAACACCACCATCGCTTTTGACTTCAAGGACGCGCTTAGCTTTGAAGGCGAAACCGGCCCCTACGCGCAATACGCCGCCGTCCGCGCCGCGAATATCTTCCGAAAAGCCGAACTGAGTAACGATCCTCTGCTGCAAGAGGCTCGAAAAATTACGGATCAAATGACTTCCGCGTTCATGAATAGTGTCCTTGGAACGCCAAAAATTGAAGAAGCAATTCTCAGGGCATATTCACAGGGACATTGGGATGTTCAGAATTATTTCTCTGGCCCAGACTCCGACAGCATCTGGTCGGTCTGGCTAGCGGCATCAAAATCCGCTTTCGTCACCGACCAATCCATTCGCGCGATGGAACCGGCCTATCTGGCCAAATATGTTTTTCAACTGGCGCAGCAGTTCAACAACTTCTATCACCAGCATCACATTCTGAACGAGAGTGATCCGGCCCGCAAAGCCCTGCTGTTGGCCACGGCTGCCGTCGCCCTGCGCGAGCTGAAGCGCTCCCTGCTCTGGCTCGGCATTGAAGTTCCCGAAGTGATGTAGCCACGCCGTCGCAAAATCTACAGGCCCACTGCACACATCAAGAAAAACGGCGCGGAGATTGCCGCGCCGTTTCTTATGCTGGGAACAATAATCCACGCTTGACCACTGCCCTATCCCGCGACGGGTGGAATCAGCGGCATTGGATCTTCCCGCCGTTTGCAATTGGCTTGCAGGGAGTGGCGATTCAAAATTGCAATCACCTCCAGCGGAATCTCCTTGGGGCAGGCAGCGGTACATTCGCCAATGCTGGTGCAGTTGCCGAAGGCCTCCGCATCCATCTGCGCCACCATGTTCAACGCGCGGCGGTCGCGTTCCGGCTGCCCCTGCGGCAACAGGCCGAGGTGCGCAATCTTCGCACCCGTAAATAAAACCGCGCTGGCATTGGGGCAGGCAGCCACGCAGGCTCCGCAACCGATGCAGGCCGCAGCATCCATCGCACGATCGGCAATCTCTTTGCCGACGGGAATCGCGTTGCCCTCCGGAGCTTGTCCGGTGGAAACAGAAATATACCCGCCTGCCTGAATGATGTGGTCGAAGGCGCTGCGGTCGACGACCAGGTCCTTGATGAGTGGGAAGGCCCGCGCCCGCCATGGCTCCAGCACCAACTCCTGACCATCGTGGAAGTGGCGCATGGAGAGCTGGCAGGCCGTGGTCGCCCGTTCCGGCCCGTGCGCCACGCCGTTGATCATGAATCCGCAGGAGCCGCAGATGCCCTCGCGGCAATCATGCTCAAAGGCTACCGGCTCTTCGCCGCGCTCGATCAGCGTCTCATTCAAAACATCCAAGCACTCCAGCATGGACATTTCCGGATCGACATTGTCCACGGCATAGCGTACAAACGCGCCCGGCGTGCTGGGATTCTTCTGCCGCCAGATGTTCAGTGTCAATTTCATTTACTTGTAGCTCCTCTGGCTGGGATGCACATGGTGGAATTCGAGCGGCTCTTTGGTTAGCTCCGGCGTTTGGCCTGCGCCGCGATAGCCCCACGCAGCCACATACGAATAATTTGCATCGTCGCGCTTGGCCTCGCCGTCCTCGGTCTGATACTCCTCGCGGAAGTGTCCGCCGCAGGACTCGTTGCGCTCGCGGGCGTCGATGCACATCAACTCCGCCAGTTCAAAAAAGTCTGCCACGCGGCCCGCTTTTTCCAGGCTCTGGTTCAGATCATCGCCACTGCCGGGCACGGTTACGTTCTGCCAGTACTCCTCACGCAGCGCGCGAATCTTGCCGATGGCCGTCTCCAGCCCCTGCGCCGTGCGCGCCATACCGCAATAGTCCCACGTAATCTTGCCCAGCTCGCGGTGGAAGGAATCGACAGTGCGCTTGCCACGAATCGAGAGCAGCTTATCCGTGGTCTGCCGCACGCCTGCCAGCGCGCTCTGCGCCTCGGCGTGCGACGCATCCACCTTGGCAAAAGAGTTTGTCGCCAAATAGTGGCCAATCGTGTTGGGAATGACGAAGTAGCCATCGCTCAAGCCCTGCATCAGCGCGCTGGCACCCAGGCGATTCGCCCCGTGGTCAGAGAAGTTCGCCTCGCCCAGCACGAAGAGGCCGGGGATGGTGCTCTGCAGGTGATAGTCCACCCACAGGCCGCCCATGGTGTAGTGAATCGCCGGATAGATGCGCATCGGCACCTTGTACGGGTCTTCATCCGTGATGCGCTGGTACATGTCGAAAAGGTTGCCGTAGCGCTCGCGAATCGTCTTCTCGCCGACGCGCGCGATCGCCTCAGAAAAATCAAGATAAACGCCAAGTCCGCTCTTGCCGACGCCGCGGCCTTCATCGCAAACTGCCTTCGCGTTGCGCGAGGCCACGTCACGCGGCACCAGATTGCCAAAGCTGGGATAGCGCCGCTCCAAGTAATAGTCGCGCTCATCCTCGGGAATCTGATCCGGCGAACGCTGATCGCCTTTTTTCTTCGGAACCCAGATGCGCCCATCGTTGCGCAGCGACTCACTCATCAGCGTCAGCTTGGATTGATAATCGCCAGAGACAGGGATGCAGGTCGGGTGAATCTGCGTGAAGCAGGGATTGGCGAAGAGAGCGCCGCGCTTGTGCGCGCGCCAGATGGCCGTCGCATTGGATCCTTTGGCGTTGGTCGAAAGATAGTAGACATTGCCATAGCCGCCCGTGGCCAAAATCACCGCATCGGCGATGTGCACGTCCAGCTTGCCTGTGACCAGATTGCGCGTCACAATGCCGCGCGCACGTCCGTCGATGACGATCAGGTCCAGCATCTCCGTGCGCGGAATCATCTTCACGGTTCCGGCGCGCACCTGGCGCTCCAACGCCTGATATGCACCCAGCAAAAGTTGTTGCCCAGTCTGCCCGCGTGCGTAAAAGGTGCGCGAAACCTGCGCGCCGCCAAAGGAGCGATTTGTCAGCGAGCCGCCGTACTCGCGTGCGAAAGGCACGCCCTGGGCCACGCATTGATCAATGATGCGCAGGCTGTTCTGTGCCAGCCGGTAGACGTTGGCCTCGCGTGCGCGGAAGTCGCCACCCTTGACCGTGTCGTAGAAAAGCCGGAAGACGCTCTCACCGTCGTTGGGATAATTCTTGGCCGCGTTGATGCCGCCCTGCGCGGCAATGGAGTGCGCGCGGCGTGGTGAATCCTGAAAGCAGAAGCACTGCACGCGATAGCCCAGCTCGCCCAGCGAGGCCGCCGCCGAGGCGCCCGCCAGGCCG
>JAJZMO010000371.1 GCA_021798235.1 Acidobacteriota bacterium
GTCGCGTTTGCTCATCTCTGGCAGATCGATGGCGCGCGATTCGGTAAGGAAGGTGGCTGCGTTGCGGTCCGACTCAAAGCCAATGCCCGCGCGCGCTACATCATTCACGATGATCGCATCCGCGCCCTTGCGCGCCAGCTTGCCGCGGCCATGCTCCAAGGGATTGTTCGTTTCGGCGGCAAAGCCAATGACCAGCGTGCCCGACTTGCGGCGTTGCACGGCTTCGGCCAGAATGTCTCCGGTCGGCTCCATCTCCAGAGTGATTGGCCCTTCGCGTTTGATCTTTTGCTCCGCAGCGATGCGGGGGCGAAAGTCAGCCACAGCCGCAGCCTTGATGAGCAGCGTAGCCTGCGGCAGATGCTCCAGCACGGCTGCGCGCATTTGTTCTGCGGTCAGCACAGGCGTGATCTCGCATCCGGCGGGCGGTTGTAACTGTGTCGGCGCGCTGACGAGCCGAACCCGCGCACCGCGTTGCCGCGCAGCTTCTGCCAGGGCGTAGCCCATCTTGCCGCTGGAGCGGTTGCCCACGTAGCGCACCGGATCGATCGGCTCGCGCGTTCCACCCGCGGTGATCAGCACAGTCTCCTGCGCCATGTCCTGACGGCGATGCAAGGTGGCCACCACGGCGCGCGCAATCGTCTCCACCTCGGCCAATCGTCCGCTGCCGACCATGCCACAGGCCAGCGCTCCGCTCTCCGGCGGAATGATCTGCACGCCGCGCGCGGCGAGTGTGGCGAGGTTGGCCTGCGTGGCCGGATGCTCCCACATCTGTACATTCATGGCTGGGGCCACCAGCACCGGAGCAGGCGTGGCCAGATACAGCGTGGTTAAAAAATCATTGGCCAGGCCGTGGGCCATGCGCGCCAGCAAATCCGCCGTCGCCGGTGCAATCACCAGCGCGTCGCAGGACTGCGCTTCAGAGATGTGTTCAATGGAGGCGTCGGGGCTGGGGTGGTCTGCATCCTGCCACAGGCTGGTCAGCACGCGATGACCGGTGAGCGCGGCAAAGGTAAGCGGCTGCACAAACTGTTGTGCTGCCTCGGTCATCGTTACATGCACGTCGAGCGCCCGCTGTTGCAGCGCGCGCACCAGTTCCGCCGCTTTGTAGGCTGCGATGCCGCCGGAGACGCCAACGATCACCTTCATGCCAGCACGCCCTCTCTGCCCATGATTGTACCCGGCTGCGTGATCGCTTGCTGCGTGAAAGGCGCGAACAGCAGCACGCATCGGATCCGCTCACCAAATCCCGCTCTCCAAATCATGGATCCGAGTATTTCGGACCGAGTGTTCACGGTCGGGAAACAGCCGTGACCTCCCACTCAAGCCAAAGACCGGCTTGAATGGGGCACCAGAAACCTTGCGAACACTAACATCAAAGCGCTCTAGTTATGCAGAATCGGAGTGTAGCCTTCGGGAATCTCGATCGTCTTCTTGGTTGCATCTTCGCGAATCACATAGTCCACTTTGCCGGCCCGCATTTCATCCTGGGCCACCTTACAGGCTTTGGTGGAGCGGGAGCGCACCAGCGGACTAGCGCCGGATTGCAACTGACGCGCGCGGCGCGCAGCCACATGCACGGTGCGGTACTTGTTTTCTTCGTGGGGCGGGTTCTGTTCCATACAACTGCCTCCTAGTACGTGAATCGGCTCGAATATGGACTGGGATGAGATGTACTGATACGTTACGACGGAAAACCAAACGAAGCAAGCACAGGCCGCAGACGCGCAGCCACATTGGCCTGGCGGCAGCCATCAGCAATAGCGATCCAGCGCCGCAACTCTGCATCCGCCGTGTTGGCTGCATCCACTCCGCGCTGGCGCGCGCGTTCGGCCTGGACGATCGAGATCAACTCCTCCACCGCCTGGTCCAGCACATCGTTGATGACGATGTAGCGATACTCGCCGTAGCTGCCAATCTCATCGCGCGCCTTGGCCAGCCGCCGCAGCACGGTCTCCTCGCTCACGCCGCCTTCAGCGCGGCTGCGGTTGCGCAGGCGCATCTCCAAAATCTGCGGGTTGGGCGGAAGAATAAAAACGCTGATCGCTTCTGGCATTCTGTGCCGTACTTGCTCTGCGCCCTGCACGTCAATGTCGAGCAACACGTCCGAGCCGCGTGCCGCAGCCTCGGTCAGCGTGCTGCGCGGCGTGCCATAGCAGTTGCCGAAGACCTCGGCATGTTCCAGAAAGGCATCCTCGGCCAGCATGGCATCAAAACGCTCGCGGCTGGTGAAGTGGTACTCGCGCCCATCTTGTTCGGAGCCGCGCGGCGCGCGCGTCGTCCACGACACGGAAAACGATAGCCCATCGACCACCGAGCGCAACTGCCCGACGAGCGTGGACTTGCCCGAACCCGACGGCGCCGAAAGTATGAACAACAGCCCTGCCATGCGCAGGTGTCTCCTCATGCTGCGTTGCGATTGTGGATAGTGTTAGCTTACTCGATGTTCTGCACCTGTTCGCGGGCGCGTTCGATTTCCGTCTTCATGGCCAGGCCCAGCTCCGTAAGCCGCAGGGAGTTGCCGGCCACGCCGCCGGTTTTTGACAGCAGCGTGTTGGCCTCGCGGTTCATCTCTTGCAGCAGAAAGTCGAGCTTTTTGCCGGTATCGCCGCCGCTGCGCAGCAGCGCCAGAAAATGCTGCACGTGCGCGCGCAGGCGATCCATCTCCTCGGCCACATCGCTGCGGTCGGCCAGCAATGCGGCCTCCTGCACGATGCGGTCGTGGTCGAGCGGCCTTGCAAGCAGTTCGGCCATGCGCTGCTCCAGCCGCTGCCGATGCGACTGCACCATCTCCGCCCGCAACGCGCAAACCTCCGCCACCAGCGCGTCGAGCGACTGCATCGTCGCTTCCAAAATCGCCACCAGCGCTGCGCCTTCTTGCGCGCGCATGGCGTTCAGCGCATCCAGCAGCGCAGGCATGGCCGCAGCGGCCGCGGCCTCCAGCGCCACGCGACCCGCCTCGTTCGCCTCGGTATCGGAGCCGCTGCTCCAGACACCGGGCATTTGCAGCGCGGCATTCAAGTCCGGCGTGGCGGGCAAGCCATGCGTGTGCGCGGCGGCGGCAAAGGCATCCAGATACGCGCGAATCGCCGCCGGATTGACGCGCGGCGCGCCGGACTCCTCTGCGCCATTGGCTGCGTGCAGCGTCAGGCGCACATCCACATGACCGCGCAGCATTTTCTGCTTCAGCAGCGCGCGCCACTGCATCTCCAGCGCATCCAGGCCTGAGGGCAAATGAAACTGCACATCCAGAAAGCGGTGGTTGACGCTCTTCAGGCTCAGCGTGAAGGCCGCGCCGTTTTCCGTTGTGCCCGTCGTGCGCGCAAAGCCCGTCATGGAGCGGACGGTTGCAGGTGTGTGCGGCTCGGCTGCTGCGCTTCCCTTGCCTGCCGGTGTGGCCGTGGAGTTGTGTGCGTGGGTCATAAGCTTGTATTGGCTGGCAGCATCGCTTCGGGGGCATCGGCAAATTGCAATTGATACAGCCGCTGATAGGTGCCCGATCGGCGCACCAGTTCCTCATGCGTGCCACTGTCGGCGATCTGCCCATCCTCCAGCACATAGATGCGCGTGGCGCGCCGCACGGTGGAGAGACGGTGCGCGATGACGAAGACGGTGCGGTCTTGCATCAGATTGGCCAGCGCGCGCTGCACCAGCGCTTCGCTTTCTGCGTCCAGCGCGGAGGTGGCCTCGTCGAGAATCAAAATCGGCGCGTTCTTCAGCAGGGCGCGCGCAATGGCGATGCGCTGGCGCTCGCCGCCAGAGAGCCGAAAGCCTTTTTCGCCGATGATGGTGTCGTAGCCATCCGGCAACTTTTCAATAAAGCCATGCGCCAGTGCAGCCTTGGCCGCCTCCACAATGCGCGCGCGCGGCACATCCGGCTGGCCGTAGGCGATGTTGTTGCGCACCGTGTCGTTAAAAAGAATCGTCTCCTGCGTCACCTTGGCGATCTGCCGCCGCAGGCTTTCCAGGCTTAGGTCGCGCAGGTCGTGGCCATCGAGCGTGATGCGCCCGCCTGTCACGTCAAAGAAGCGCGGAATCAAATTGACCAGCGTGGTTTTGCCCGCGCCGCTGGGGCCGACAAAGGCCGCCACTTCGCCGCGTCTCACGGTCAGGTCGACGCCTTGCAGCACCGGCGTGCGACCCTCTTCCGTGTCATAGCTGAAGCCGACCTGCTCAAAGACGATACTCTCTTGAAAGGCTTTGATCTGAACCGCGCGCGGCTTCTCCTGCACCTCATCCTGATCGTCCATGAAGGTGAAAATTTCTGACGAAGCGCCCAAGGCCTGCTGAAAATTGTTGTAGTAGAGCGCGAACTTCCGCACCGGGTCATACAGCTTGAAGACCGCGATCAGGAAGGCGATAAAGCTGCCCTCGGTCAGCAGCCCGTGGTTGATGCGGTCGCGGCCAATCAGCAGCAGCAAGGCAATGGCGATGACGCCCAGCAAATCCATCAACGGCGAGCTGATGGCCTGCGCGCGCACCGAGCGCAGATTGGCGCGGAAGAGCCGTCGGGCCGCATCCCGGAAGCGCCGCAGCTCCCAGGCTTCCATGTTGAAGGCCTTCACGATCGGATTGCCGGTGATCGTTTCGTGCAAAATGTTTTGAATCTCGGCCAGCTTGTCTTGGCCGGTGCGCGTGGTGACGCGCACACGCCGCCCAATGCGCCGCGCAGACGAAATAACCACGGGCACAAACAGCAACAGCACCCAAGCCAGCTTGCCACCGTACAGCACGACCACGCCAATTAAAAACAGCAGCGTAAAGAATTGCTGCAAAAAGTCGGACATCACCGAGGACATGGCGAACTGCACCTGCTCCACGTCGTTGATGAGCGTGGAGAGAATCGTTCCCGTCGTGTGCTTCTGAAAAAAGGAGACGGAGCGGCGCAGAATGTGCTCGTACAGTTCATTGCGCAGGTCAGTGATGAG
>JAJZMO010000023.1 GCA_021798235.1 Acidobacteriota bacterium
CGCCAGCAACGCACAGGCCGCAGCCTTCCCAAGGAGCCGGTTGCGCGTGGATCGAAGCTGAAAATCAATGCCCAACATATGTCTTCTTCAGGGTATCACCGCGCTCGTGCCAACTTCTCCAGGTTCCCATACGCGCGTTCCTTCCACGCGAGATGTAGGCGAATCGTGGAAGCTGCGGTTCCGGCGGCGCATTCGAATATCCCGGTGCGTGCCGCTGCCCGCCGCAGGCGGGGAACACTTTGGCTAGGCTGTGGCCGCTCGAAATGAAATATCCGGCACCCATGTTTTCATCTGCTCGATGCAATCCATGTTCAAAGGAGAAGGAGTTTTTGACAGCACTGCGTCCACACAACCTCGCGTGCGAAATTCCTGCAAGATCCACCGGCGAATTCCATAGGAATGCAAATCTTTCGCCATACAAAGCAAATCCTCGCAAGATAGGAGCAAATGATGCACGGTAGTCCGCAGCTCGTAAGCGATGCCGCTGGAGAGAAGCCAGTGGAGGGACTGCCGCGCCTGCTCCCCGCTGTCCGGTACGCCCGTCACTTGCGCATACCGATGGAAAGGAGCTTTGATGTCCATCCCCACCCAATCCAGATGGGGCAGCAGAGGATGGAAACGATCGGCGTGGGGGCCTGCGGTGTGCAGCGCGGTGGCAAATCCCAGGCTCCGAACTTCGCGCAGCGCCGCAAGCAGCGCCGGTTGCTCTGTGGCTTCGCCGCCGCTAAACACCACGCCATCCAACAATCCGCGTCGACGTTGCAGCCAAGCATGTACATCCGGCCACGCAAGAGATGCAGCCGTGCGCCCGGTTCGCAAATTAGGATTGTGACAGTACCGGCACCGCAAAGAGCAGCCTTGGGTGTAGAGAACGGCGCTGAGCCGTCCGGGAAAATCCAAGGTGCTGAAAGGCGTGATGCCTCCCAGCACCAGATCGTCCGGTTTCATTCCGAGCATCCAGCGGGTTCCACAAAAAATTTCCGTTCCTTGTGCTCACCCAATTTGCCGACGTTAAAGGAAGCGACGGGACGGTGGTAGCCCATCACGCGCGTCCACACCTCGCACGGCTGACGCTCTGAATCCATTAAAGGAAACGGAGTTGGTTCGACTGTTGCTGCAACATCGATATTCATGACAATTCTCCTTTGGGTTTTGTAAGAAGTTCGGTTGTGTTGGCAAGCCGCTCCATCAGGCAGTCTTGCGGTGCAGTTTTTCTGCGATCTTTTGCTCGTCGCAGCGCGGACAAAAGGGATGTTCTCCCGCAAGATACCCATGCACCGGACAGATGGAGAATGTTGGCGTGATCGTGATGTAGGGTAGGCGAAAACGCTCCAACGCGCGGCGCACAAGCTGCTTGCATGCTGCGGCACTGGAGATTCGTTCTCCCACATATAAATGCAAAACCGTACCTCCGGTGTACTTGGCTTGCAGTTCTTCTTGTCGCTCCAAGGCTTCAAATGGGTCATCCGTAAAGCTCACCGGCAATTGAGAGGAGTTTGTATAGTACGGATGCTGGACAGAGCCGGCCTGCAAAATGCTGGGGAATCGCTTGCGATCTTCTCTGGCGAAACGATAGGTGGTGCCTTCCGCAGGCGTGGCTTCCAAGTTGTACATGTGCCCAGTCTCTTCTTGGAATGCCGCCATGCGCGTGCGAATATGATCCAACACCTCGCATGCGAAGCGGTGTCCCGACGGATGGGTAATGTCGTGAGCGTCCGCAGTAAAGTTTCGAATCATTTCATTAATGCCGTTCACTCCAATAGTGGAAAAATGATTGCGCATCGTGCCCAGATACCGTTTGGTGTAGGGAAATAATCCATCCTCCATGGAGCGCTCAATGACCTTGCGCTTCATCTCCAAACTGTTCTTTGCCATTTCCAACAGGAGATCCAGGCGCTGGTAGAGGCCAGAGGCGTCACCCCGAAACGAGTGGCCCAGGCGCGCGCAGTTGATGGTGACAACTCCGATCGATCCCGTTTGTTCTGCAGAGCCAAATAACCCGTTGCCGCGCTTGAGCAGCTCTCGAAGATCCAACTGTAAGCGGCAACACATGGAACGAATCATGTTGGGCTTGAGTTCCGAGTTAATAAAGTTTTGAAAATAGGGCAGACCATATTTGGCTGTCATGGAAAAAAGAAGTTCGGCATTCTCTGAATCCCACGGAAATTCCTGCGTAATGTTGTACGTCGGAATGGGAAAGGTGAAAACTCTGCCTTTGGCATCTCCCCGCATCATCGTTTCAATGTAGGCGCGGTTAATCATGTCCATTTCCGCTTGCAAGTCTCCATAGCGGAACGGCATTGCCTCTCCGCCAATCCAAGGAGTTTGCTGGGCAATATCTTCTGGACAGACCCAATCGAAGGTGACGTTGGTAAATGGAGTCTGACTTCCCCAGCGCGAAGGAACGTTCAAGTTGTATATAAACTCCTGCATACTTTGCAGGACCTGTTCATAGGTAAGGTTGTCCTTGCGCACAAAGGGAGCCAGATAGGTATCAAAAGAACTGAATGCCTGGGCACCCGCCCATTCATTCTGCAAGGTGCCAAGAAAGTTCACCATTTGCCCTATGGCACTGGACAAATGACGTGGTGGCGCTGCCTCCACCTTGCCAGAGACTCCATTGAATCCTTCTTGCAACAGAACTCGGAGTGACCAGCCCGCGCAATAGCCCGCCAACATGTCGAGATCGTGAATGTGGATGTCTCCCTCACGATGCGCCGCTGCAATCTCTTGTGGGTAAACGTGGCTAAGCCAGTAGTTGGCGACCACTTTGCCTGCCACGTTCAGGATCAGCCCGCCCAACGAGTAGCCCTGATTGGCATTGGCGCGCACCCTCCAATCCTCCTGCGCCAGATATTCATTGACAGAAGACACAGCATGTACAACGGCCTGCCTGTCTTTGCGCAGTCGACTGTGCTGCTCCCGGTACGCGATATAGGCGCGGGCCGTACGAAAATAGCCAGCATCCATCAATACCAATTCAACATGGTCTTGAATCTGTTCAATCGCGGGCATCTGCTGCCCGATGGAAAGTTGCAGCTTTTGTAAAACTTGCTCGGTCAGGCTCTGTGCGGTCGTTCCCGTAAATTCTCCCGCTGCTTGGCCAGCACGCGCGATGGCAGAGCCAATGCGTTCCGCATCAAACGGGGCTTGCGTCCCATCGCGTTGCAGAATATGTGTCCAGGCGATGGACGGGGTCTCCGGTGTGTGCTGAATTGCTTCCTCAGTGTGTATGTGCATTGCCTCTCCTATCTATTGTGCGAATGATTTTTATAAACGCAATATATTGTGCCTGTCAAGGAATTCTGCAGCGGGCCACAAAATCGGCAGCCTCCCCGATCTTTTCGAGAAATTGCTCCTGTCGCGGAGTCATGCTTGCCTGCGGAAGAACCCGTGCAGCGTTCCTCCTGAGATTGCGCGCCTGCTACCATCGAACTTGTATGTCTCTGCAGAAGACTCGCGTACGATTTGCCCCCTCCCCCACTGGATTGCTGCACGTTGGCAACGCCCGCACTGCGCTCTACAACTGGCTCTTTGCCCGACGCACGGGCGGTGATTTTCTGCTGCGCATCGAAGACACCGACGTCGAGCGCAGTGAAGCGCGCTTTGAATCGCAGCTTTACGACGACCTGCGCTGGCTGGGGCTGGATTGGCAGGAAGGCCCGCACTCTGGCCAGCCGAACGACGGCCCCTGCGGCCCCTACCGGCAATCGGAGCGGTTGGAAATTTACCGCGCGCACACGGAGCAATTGCTGCACGAGGGCAAGGCCTATCGTTGCTTTTGCACCGCAGAGCAGTTGGAGGCCGAGCGCACCGCGGCCATCGCCGCGCAGCAGCCGCAGGTCTACAGCGGACGCTGCCGCACACTCTCCGACGCAGAAAGTGAGCGCCGCGCCGCGACAGGCGAGGCCTTCGCCGTGCGCCTGCGCATTCCTGACGCGCCACTGCGCTTTGATGACATCGTGCGTGGCCCGGTGGAGTTTGCCGCCGAGGCCGTCTCTGACCCCATTCTTGTCCGCTCCGGCGGCATGCCCGTCTACAACTACGTGGTCACCGTGGACGACGCGCTAATGGGCATCACGCATGTAATTCGCGGCGACGATCATCTGTCGAACACGCCCAAACAGGTGGCCATCTACCACGCCTTTGGCTGGCCGCTGCCGCAGTTTGCGCACCTGTCCACGATTCTTGGCCCCGACCGCACGCGACTCTCCAAGCGCCACGGTGCCACTTCCCTGGCCAGCTTCCGCGAGATGGGAATTCTGCCGGAGGCGCTGGCGAATTATCTGGCGCTGCTCGGCTGGGGTGCAGAAGGCGGCACGCGCGAGACCTTCACGCTGCCAGAACTGACGCAGGCCTTCACGCTGGAGCGCGTCACGCCGTCGCCTGCGGTTTTTGATCCGCAAAAGCTGCACTGGCTCAACCGGCACTACATCAAGCAGGCGGCGCCAGAGCGCATCGTTGCGTTGGCCCGGCCCGCGTTTGTGCAGGCAGGCTGGTTACCCGCGCAGACGGATAATGCCGCCATCGAAACCTGGTTCGCGCAAGTGGTGGCGCTCTTTGCGCCCTCTGTTGATCAGCTCGATCAGTTGCCGCAAAAGGCACGCTTCCTCTTCGCGCTGGACGCGCAGGCCGCAGCCGCCGAACCGGAAAATGCCGCCGTGCTGGCCACGGAGATTGCGCAAAGTGTGTTGAAGGATTTTGCCGCGCGTATCGCCGTGCTGCCCGCTCCGGTAACGCCAGAAGCATTCAAAGAAGCCATGAATGCCGTGAAGGCCGCAACGGGCGCGAAGGGAAAAGATTTATTTCATCCCGTGCGCATCGCGCTGACCGGCGCGCACTCTGGGCCAGAGTTTGACAAGGTGATTCCGCTGATCGAGACCGGCAGTCGGCTGCCTTTGCCG
>JAJZMO010000240.1 GCA_021798235.1 Acidobacteriota bacterium
CGTTGCCCTTGGTGTAGAGCGGCGTCTCCGGGGAGTTTAGATATTTCGGGCCGGATTTTTCGTCCGCATCGAGAGCGCGCGCGGTGAAGGCGATCACGCGGCCTGCCTCATTGCGAATGGGGAAGGTGATGCGCTTGCGAAAGCGTGCGTAGAGCGGTCCGGCGGCGTTAGCCTGCGGGCCGTCGCCTGTTTCCTTCCAACTGAAGAGGCCGCTCAGGCGCAGCGCTTCCTCGTCAAAATCTTTGCTCATGCGGTCGCGTAAGGAAGAGAAAGATTCGGGCGCGTAACCGATGCCAAAGGTGGCGATGGTCTCTGCGGCGACGCCGCGGCCGGTGAGATACTCGCGGGCGCGGGCGGCCTCCGGCGACTGCAATTGCTCGGCAAACCAGCGGCTGGCGAACTCATGAGCGTCGAGCAGGCGGCGACGCAGGCGGGCTTCGCGGGCCTCTTCGGGGCTGGAAAACTCCTGCTTGGGCAGCGGAATGCCGGAGCGCTGGGCCACGGCGCGCACGGCCTCAGGAAAGCTGAGGCCCTCCATCTTTTGCACGAAGGTGAAGACGTCGCCGGATTGGCCACAACCGAAGCAATGGAAGAATTGCTGCGTGGCGTGTACGTTGAAGGACGGCGATTTTTCCTTGTGAAACGGGCACAGGCCCTTGTAGCTTTGCGCGCCGGCCTTGGTCAGGCGCACGGCCTCGCCAATGATGCGAACGATGTCCGCCTGCTGCTTCACGATTTGAGCAAAGCCGTCTGCCATGGGGCCTAAAGATGAGTGTAGTGCAGCGCCCGCAACGTTGGTCGAGTTCCTTGCCGCGCGGCAGGAAGTGCCCTTCCGCGTTGCGCAGCCACGCTTAAAAGCGCAGCAGGTAGGTCAATTTCAGATAGAGGGTTTTGTCGCTGTTCATTAGGGAAGAATACGTGGTGGGCAGAATGGGGTCGGCGGGGTTGCACTGGCCGTTGGCATCGCGTGTGCACAGGGCGCGGTTGAGATTTTGAAAATCGCCAATGTAGCCAAAGTAGACCGCCGTGCCCGGATGCGGCAGGTAGGTGAAGAGTGCATCCGCAAAGAGGTTTTTGGAATTGGACAGGCTGGTGTAGGTGGGATTGGGCAGCGTGGCGATGTACTCCCCGATCAGGTTGAAGGAGACAGCCTGGGTCAACTGGTAATTCCAGCGCGAGATCAGCTCATGATTGTCGTAGACGGAGCTGCCGGTCACTGGGTTGGTGAAGTGTGTGTAGGTGTAGCTATTTTGCAGGTCGATGGGCGAAATCGGCTTCAGTTCCACGTTCAAGTTGGGGGAGGTGACGTTGACCGGGTTGGGTCCGCTGCCGGTTTGCGGCGAGTAGTTGATGACGGTTCCCTGATATGCACCGCCGCCCACGGCGATGTAGGGCACGGGCGAGGAGTAGAAGTTCAAGCCCTCGGTGTGGCTGTGGTACTCAACATTTTGCGGCAGCGCGGAGTAATCCACCGGACGCAAGCGGTCCTGGCCGAGATCCACATTGGCGGAGATGCTGGTGCGGCGCTGGAAGTTCACGCTGTAGCTTGGGTTGATGTAGAAGTCCAACGGCAGACCGGTGTGATCCCAGATGCGTTCGCTGTAAATGCCAGGGCCGTGCGACTGGATGGGGCCATGCGCCGGGCGGAAGGTGTAGCCGTAGTATCCGTTGGGCTCACGCGTATCGGGTCTGCGAAAGAAGCCCGTGTCCGTAACAAAGCCTGCGGCGGTGTCGTTGTAGGCGACCCACGCGTTCTGATGCAGGTCGGAGTAGTTGATGCTCTGCTGGTAGACTTGGCCGCTGCAGGAAAGCGCACCCGTCTCACAGGATTGTTCGCCGGTCGTGGAGTTGGAGAGATTTTCCGTTTCGGATGTAATCGCCTGGCCGGTCAACGTCCAGCGTTGGCGCAGCCGCGCACGGTAGTCGAAGCCGCCGGCGCGATTGTAGGAGCCGAGATATTCATGGTCGGCATAGATGGCGCCAACATTCGACAGCGGGCCAACGTCACGGTTGAGACGCGCCATGTAGAAATGCGCGCGTGTGTTGAAGTCCGGTGTACCCGGTGGAACCATCTGGCCGGGGTTGCGGTCATCGACGCCGAGCAGGCCCATCGCCCACGGCCCCAGCTTGCCGGTGAGCCGCGCACCATATTGTGGCAGCACGATGTTGTCGGTGTAATAGAGGCTGATCGGCGTCATAAAGTAGCTGCTGTTCTCGATGAAGAACGGACGCACCTCTGGAAAGTAGGCCGGGAAGCGCTGGTTGGGTGGCGCAGGGTTGTCGATGCCCACCTGGCTAAAGTCGGGATTGACGGTCGTGTCCAGCACCAGACTGTTATGCAGAATAAATTTTGCATCGAGGCCAGCGTAGCCCTGCAAATGCTTGTCTTGGAAGTAGGGATCGAGTGGATTGACGGTGTTCAACTGGCGCAGATTGCGGGCCAGCGCGTAGGGTTCCAGTTGTCTGTTGCGTCCGTGCTCAATGCTTGTGAAGCCATCGACGGCCAGCTCTTGCGTCAGGCGTCCCGCAACGGCGTGTTTCACCTGTGGCCAAAAGACATACTCATTGGCATGCGAGATTCCACGTTCCAGCAGAATGCCCCAGGTGCGACTCTCACCCTCTGGGGCTTTCGCAAAGTAGAGGCTCGCAAACGGAATGCGCATCAGCACGACGTAGCCCTGCGGCGTGCGCCGACCCCAGGTGTCCCAAACCGTGTCGAAGGAGTAGTCCGAGCCGTTCTGCTCGCTGTAGAGCGCATCGGCTTGGATGCCGCGTGCGTTGGACTTGAAGACAAAGGCGCGGCGCTGATCGTGGAAGGTGTCCAGAATCAGCTCAACAAAATCATCATCGCCCAGGCTGTCGCGGGCCAGCATGTGCGCGCGGATCAGGCCGGGATGCGCATCGGAGCAGACAAAGGCCGCATAGAAATACGCGTGCGTGTAGCCGAGGTAGGCGACGGTGGGTTCGGTCGCGGGCTGGCCATCATTCGGATAGCGCTGGATAAAGTTGTCGACGCGCAGCATCTGGGTCGCAGGCGTGGCGCGTAGGGGAGCGACGAGAAAATCACTCAACTTCGGCTCGCCGGTCAGGCGTGGAATGCGCAGGCGTGGCGTGTAGCGCAGCGTGGGCAGCGGAGTTTGTACTGGTTTCGGCAGGGAGACATCCGGCGCATTGGGCAGGTTGCCCACGGGCAGGGCCACCGCATCCGCGCGCCGCAACATCGGCGTGCAGGCATGGGCGCAGGGAGGCAATACGGCCAGCGCCACAGCCAGCATGCTCAGATATGTGCAAGAACTTCTCTTCATCCGATCCACTTCATTGGGACTGGGGGCATCGATTGCCTGGCCGTCCGCTGCGGGCACAGGGTGCGCTCCGGTTCGTGTCACGGGCGCAGTTGGGTCTTCTCCTCCATTTTAAATGGATGCGCACAACTTGAATTGGACGCAGCTAATCGAAAATTGGCAACAACCCGCACGACCGTTGCATCGGACCTGGGGGCTTCCTGTAGGCGTGGATCCCCTGTCTCAAAAGCGAGTCCTGGGGCATCCGGTATTTCAGAGACCGAAGTAATTTCCACCCACGCTACGAGCGCTTTTCCTCGTGGTACTCCTGCTCGGTGTTGATGCTCCAGATGTTGTCTTTGCCCTGCGTGCCGCGCACGATGTTGTCCACCGATTCCATAGCGGTGAGCATGGAGTGGTCCTGATTGTTGTACTTGTGCATGCCGTTGCGGCCCACCAGATATAAATTCTCAAACTGATCCGTAAACTTTTGCAGCACGGGGAAGCGATCATACGTGCCGAAGTAGGCGGGGTAGGTTTTGGGCACGCGCACGACGTGGCCGTCGAGCACATCGCTGCGCTGCACCATGCCGATCTTCTCCAACTCGGCAACGGCGAAGGCCTGAATCTCCTCATTACTCATCTTCCACAGCGCGTCGGTATCGTTGCAGAAGTATTCGAGGCCAATCCAAACCTTGGTGGGATCAGCGACCATCCACGGACTCCAATTATTGAAGATTTGCAGGCGGCCCACTTGCACGTCCGGCTCTTGGATGTAGATCCAGGTATCGCGCAGCGTGCTGCCATCCGGCTCGGTGACCAGCAGGCGGTTGACCAGCAGACCCACGGTGATGAAGTCGCGGTAGATGAGGCCGTTGCTGACGTCGATGACCTCTTGCGGCACGGGGCATTGCAGGCTACGGATGAGGTGCCGGATGGGCATGGTGGAGATGACGTGGTCGGCGGCAAAGGTGTGCGTCTGGCCACTGGCGTCAACGGCGGTGACCTGCGTGATGCGGTTGCCGCTGGTTTGCAGTTGCGTGACGCGCGTCTGCATATGCAGCTCGCCGCCGCCCTGGGTGACCAGCGAGGCGACGTGCTCCCAAAGCTGGCCGGGGCCGAACTTGGGATAGAGGAAGCGCTCGATGAGCGAGGTCTCGGTGCCCTTCTGGCTGAGATCGCCGGACGGTTTCTTTTTGGAGAAGGCTTGCTTGACGAAGTGACGAATGGCGCTGGTAAGCGAGAGGCCCTTGATGCGCTGCGCGCCCCACTCCGCACTGATGTGGCGCGGATGCACACCCCAAACTTTTTCGGTGTAGGACTCAAAAAAGAGGCCGTAGAGCTGCTTGCCAAAGCGATTGACGATGAAGTCTTCGAGTGAGGTCTCCGGCTTGCGTGGGAAGAACTTGGCGGCCAGATAGCTGAAGCCGACATTCACAGTGCGCACAGCGCCGAGGCCGCGCAGTGTGTCGCCGGTGAGCTTGATGGGGTAATCGAAGAAGCGGCGCAGAAAGTAGATTCGGCTCTTGCGCGGGCGCACCAGCATGACGAGATCCGGATCGCCGGAGGCGGACGCGGAGCCGGTGGGGAGGGTGC
>JAJZMO010000259.1 GCA_021798235.1 Acidobacteriota bacterium
CGCGGCCCAGCGGTGAGCGTAACGGCGTTGCTGGTCACGGAACTTGTAGCGTTCCTGATGGTGACATCGAAGGAGCCAATCGAAGTCGAGCCACTGCTATCGAGTGCGATCGTGGGCGTGGTATAGGAGGCGCTGGTTGCACCAGAAATAGGCACCCCGTTCTCACTCCACTGATAGGTGAGGGGTGCCGTGCCCGTTGCCGCTACGGTGAAGGTTGCCGTGTCGCCAATGGGAATGACCTGATTGGTTGGCTCAACAGTGATGGCAACGGGCTGGCTGGCCGCAGTTGTCGTGGCCACGGAACCACCGCAGCCAGTAAGCAGCGCTGCCGCGAGCGCGACAAGAGATGCGGCAAGCATGCAGAAATGGGAATGCAGAGAAGAACGAGATGATGCGCAGTGCATAAAAAGCATCTTACTCCGGAACGCCGTCGAAGATTTCGGAGGCGTCCATGCGCAGCGTGCCATTGTCGTTGAAGACTAGACCATAGAAGCGCGTCACGCCTCCCACGGTGATGGGATTTGTGTTGAGCATCTGCGTGTTGCTATCTGCGTAGACCACCACCTGGCTCGGGTTGGTTAGCAGCGTGGTCTGCCCCGGCTGCACCGCAAATTGCGGGAAGAGATCATACGGTGCCAGCGTGATCGTGTAAGTTGTAAAGCTGCCATCGCTACCAATTGCACTTACCGTGCCGTCGAGGGTTTGCGGGAGCAGGGTTATCGAGGTGATTGAAATAAATATGGGACTAGCCTGGAGCGTTGGTGTATTTGCAGTGATGAAAACACTCTGACCAGCCACCATGTTTGCGGCGGTAAAGCTGGCGGTAAAGGGAAGACTCTGCACATTGGTGAGATGTCCTGATGTTTGAAAGATGGCATGGCTGAAACTATAGTCAAGCGCACCGATGGTCGGAGGCAAGTTACCCTGTTCTTCAGTAATGGAATCCGCTAGCCAAGACTGGGAGTTCGATACAAAGAGTAATGGCCCGCTCGATGTATTCAGATTAGTCGTGTTCGTGTCATAAACCGCAACCCTCGTGACCAGTAGCGAACCATCTCCCTGAAACGCCACGTCCATATCCACAGGCATCCCGGCAGCAAGTTGCGAAAGCCCTACAATTCCCTGATAGACAGTGTTGGCGTTGGTTGTGACTTGCCAACTGGGACCGTTCGCGGCTATCGGGTAACAAGTGGCCCCAGCGGGAGGCACACAACTTGGACCCTCCTCGGCTGTTACGGTGAAACCATCTCCACTTGCACCGACAGAAGCAATCATTCCGAGTAGGTCCGTTGATATTCCGTCCGAGTGGTTGGGGAGCGGGGTCAGTTCGAAGGTTGGCGCAATGGAAAAAGGCCCAGGATTATTTAGGGATGGGCAGCCGCCAGTGCCGCCGGGAATCCAGGTTGCTGATCGTGAGACCAGCAGGTTGAGCGCAAGCTCCATGTCTGTGCCTGTGATTGTGATTGGCGCAGGCAAGCTCACGGTTACTGCAGATGGAATCAGAGCCCCGGGTTCTTCAAATTGACCGGAATATAAAACGCCGGTGGCATCCAAAGCGTTACAGACAAACGTAGGATTGTCTACAGCGACCGTGGCGGAAGTGTAGACACCTTGGGGTATGCTGACGGTCTGCAGTGGTTCTACTGTGCCATTGAGATGCAAGAATTCCACGTGCAGCGGTGTGGAGAGCAAGCTAACCGTGTTGCCAGCGGCATTGGTCAGCGAGACGGACGTTACAATCATGCCAAACTCAGATAGCTGATCGTTCGCCGTGCTGGTTGACAGTAGTGTGACGGAGGTTTCTCCGGTCAGTGGTGCCGTGCCCGTTAACTGCGCTGCCCCCCCGCTGCAGCCAGTGAGCGGCATCAGGGCGCAGGGTATCGCGCATAAAAACCATAAAGAAAATTGAGCAAAATATTTCATCGGAACACCAATTTTTATTGAAAACTCAGGGAACTTCTCCTGTGTGGACGAGTGAAATCAATTGTCGTCCATGAGTATTGAGAGTGCATCTAGCACGAGGAAGCATTTTCTGCGGCAGATTATTTTTCTACCATAGAAACACTATGCGGATATTGAGCTATGAGTAGCATCGCTTCATCTCGATTGATCGGCGCAAGATCAAGAGTAAACCATACGGGATTGGAAGTGCGTGCAACAATGCGCACGAGGAAGTAGGTGGCATGATTTGGCTCCGCATTGAATCCGAATACGGATACTTCCTTCGAAAATAGTTTCTTCTTGGATTGCCATTGGACGCAAAGGTGATGATTTCCAGCTACGGCAGAGAAAAACATGTATGAATTATCCTGATCCGCGCCCATCCAGTGACCATCCATTCCAACACGAATGGTAGGAGTCGGCACGCCAAAATGGCCAAATATGTTTTGCGGATAGACGTACTCTTCAATCACATAGACTTGAGCCATGCCATTTACAGCAGGAGCAAGCGGATGATCCTTGGACGTTCGAATTGACTTAAATTGGGTGTGAAAGTCCCCACATGCGGACTCCGCTTGGCTTTCCGTCGGCGCATTCTCGGCGGCTACCGTAACCGATACCCCCAACCAAACAACGAATAGCAATGCTGCAATCAATGTTTTTTTCATAAGAGACACCCCCTCATATTTAGACATAACCATCCCGGACAATAGCTCGGATAGGTTGGACAATAATGCTGTCCCACACATTGACATGCAGAACTTTAAGCTCGTAGGAACAGCCGGGTATTCCAGGCCTGAAATACCCGGTAAGGACTATCACCGACACGGTGTCTAGCACCCCGGTATGGGTGGATCCTCCCGTACAGGAGCGAAGGTGTGATAGACGGTGTCCTCATATATATCAACCCAACCGCCGCAATCAGAATTGGTCGTTCCTAGAGTTAGGGTTGTTGAATTCGCAGTTCCGTTGATAGAGCCGATGGTCTTTGTATTGCTCCAGGTGAAGGTATTTGTATTTTTCACTGTTACATGAAATCCCACCGGCGATCCAATCTGCCCACCGACTATATACCCCACCGAATATCCGTTTTCGGCACCATACGACTGAAATGCTATGTCGGAATCCGAGATGCCATACGGCTCCTGCGTATCTTCGAGCGGCAGAGATTCCATATAGACGAATCTGTTGGGATCGACTTGGTTCACCTGATCCGGGGTTGGGCTGGAAGAGAGAGATTGCGCCGCTGGAGAAAAGAACGGGTCTGCGGCAGTGATGATTGCGGCAAAATCACTAGGTACGCACCCACAGGCATTGGCCTGCGTGCATTGCGATGGGGGCAGCGGATTTGCGCAGATGCTTGCAAGGCCCGGGAGTGTGCCGCCTGTTGGTGGAGTATGCGGCAAGAGCTTCCACAAGGGAATCAGGCTTGGGTTTTGCAGGTTCGCTACTCGTGTGTTGACTATATTCTGTCCCTGTCCACCTACATTGCTCATGGTGTAGATCAATGTGTTGGAGCCAGTTTGAGCAATCGACACCTGCGGGTTCAACCATAAAAACACTTGATCCTGCGTGTGATCCACCTGGTTGGAAGTCGATGGAACATCAGAACCGTTCGTGCTTTGCGTAGTAAATTGAAAGGAAGATGAATCTATCGTGGAAGAGGAATAACCAAAACTTACGCCTGCGATTGCTTGCGCAAAAAAACCTCCAGTTGCAGTAATCGACAGAGAACTGCTATCGGTGAATGTATTGGAAATTCCTGTGGTTATCCCGTTGCTAACCGAAGTGCTGAATCCGTTTTTACTCTGGTTGCCCGGTGGATCATAAATAACTGAGAGGATGCTATAAAGTGGCATCGCGGTTGCTGTAGGGGCCTGCACCAAGCTGGCTGTACCAGAGCCGCCCTCATTCGGATAGAAATCAATGAAATATACATTTCCATTCTCCTGGATGTTTCCGCTAAGCTGCACCATGTAGCCGCCATTAGGTGGGCAGTTACCGCCGGGAGAATTGTAATCGGTCGCATTGCCACCGAGAGATTGGGCGCTTCCTCCGTTGGGCGTATAGATGAAATTTCCGAAGCTCCATACTTCATAGCTGGATTGACCTTCAAAGCCGCAACCGCCGCTATTTTGGTTCACCGTCCAGCCTAGCGTGCCATTGCCAACGGTTGTGCTTTGGTTAAATTGCGTTTGAGCGAACAATCCCCCCCCCCCCCCCAGCAGAGAAAGGGCGAAGGCAGAAAGGAACAGGCGCATCCCGCGGCGAAGCCGGGCGGGAGACAAGGCGGATGCTATCGATACGTACATGCAATCTCCAAGGTATGAGCACTTATTCGGTCACCGTGTTTCCGGGCGTGAAGGAGTTCTCGTTCTGCCCTTGTCCCACTCAAGCCAAAAGACGGCTTGAATGGGGCACCATAAATTTTGCGAACACGGGACATACAAATGCTCGAGAAGTTGTGGCCATGAACAACGCGCAGCACTGCGCAGGCCGCTTGCCATCGCAAGCAGACCCCCCATGGAGTCGATCTGGAGAAAGCAGCCGGGCGCTGACTGCACGCGCGCGCCACGGCTGCAAAATTCGTACGGGACGTGCTTGGGAACCACCAGCTTGCGGGAATCTACGCCCCAGTCTTGCTGGAAGTTCGATACAGAAAAACAGCTGCAATTTCTATGCAGACAATTTATGGCTTCACTTGGAAATCTGTCAATGAAAATTGGGAGGGGAGGGGAAGGTTGGCGAGGCCGGCGCGATGGTGATGGGCGCGAATGGCGGAGAGGATGTCCAGAGCCAGGGCAAGCGCAGTGCGTCCGTCGTGAGCGGAGACGATGGGTTGGGTGCGGGTGCGGACGGCGTGAAGGAAGGATTCCAATTCGAGGCGCAGGGGTTCGTTTTTTGTGA
>JAJZMO010000129.1 GCA_021798235.1 Acidobacteriota bacterium
AGATCGAATCTCTTGCACAAATTATTTTGCGCTCCCAAGCGATGATCGCCTGCTGGGCCATGGGGCTGACGCAGCATAAAAATTCCGTCGCCACGATTCAGGAGCTGGTCAACCTGATGCTGCTCGGCGGCCACCTGGGACGCCCCGGCGCGGGCCTGTGCCCGGTGCGCGGCCACTCCAACGTGCAGGGCGATCGCACCATGGGCATTTGGGAAAAAATGCCCGACGCATTTCTCGACCGGCTGCGGGATACCTTTGGCTTTGAGCCGCCACGCCAGCATGGCTGGGACGTGGTGCAGTCGATTCATGCCATGGAAAATGGCGCTGCCAAAATCTTTGTGGGCATGGGTGGCAATTTTCTCTCGGCCACACCAGACACCGAACGCACCGCGCGCGCGCTGGCCCGTTGCCGCCTAACCGTGCAAATCTCCACCAAGCTGAACCGCGCGCATCTCATCACCGGAACACAGGCGCTGATCCTGCCCTGTCTGGGCCGCACCGAGCGCGACCTGCAAGCCAGCGATGAGCAATTTGTCAGCGTGGAAAATTCGATGGGCATCGTGCATAGCTCCCGCGGACGGCTCACGCCTGCCTCGCCGCATCTGTTGAGCGAACCGGCCATTGTGGCCCGCATGGCAGCAGCGACGCTGGGCCAGCGCAGCCGCGTACCGTGGCTGTGGCTCGTCGAGGACTACGACCGCATCCGCGATGCGATCGCCAAGGTCATCCCCGGCTTTGAGGATTTCAACCAAAAAGTGCGCCAGCGCGGCGGCTTCTATTTGCCCAATGGAGCGCGCGCCCATGCCTACTCCACGGCCACGGGACGCGCCAATTTTTCTGCGAATCCGCTGACCGGCGTACACCTGGAGCCAGATCAATTTCTGCTGATGACGATCCGCAGTCACGACCAGTACAACACCACGCTCTACGGATTGGATGATCGCTATCGCGGCGTTTATGGTGGGCGGCGTGTGGTTTTCTTGAATGCGGACGATCTGCGCGAGCATGGATGGCAGAACGGACAACTGTTGGACATCACCAGCCACTTCCTTGCAGACGGCGGAGTCGAACGCCGCACCGCGCAGCGCTTTGCCGCCGTTGCCTATGACATTCCCCGGCGCTGCGCCGCCGCTTACTTTCCAGAGGCGAACGCCTTGGTGCCGCTTGCCAGCGTGGCCGAGACCAGCAACACGCCCACGTCGAAATCCATTGTGGTCACCTTCGCGCCTTCGCAAGAATTTTCCGCGTCCGCGATCGTTCCCCCACAATCCCTACTGCATTTATGATGAAGAGAATCTAGGGATTTGAGAAAAAATATCTTGAAACATTTAGCCATTCTCGGCTCCACCGGTTCCATTGGGCAAAGCACGCTGCGTATTGTGGAGCAATACCCGGAGCGCTTTCGTGTGTTGAGTCTCGTTGCGGGGCGCAATCTGGACGCGATCTTCGCGCAGTGCCAACGCTGGCATCCACGCCTGGTCTCCGTGGCCAGTGCAGCCGATGCCTCCACACTGCAAACGCGGTTGCGCGCGGCTGGCCTCAACAAAATTGAAGTGCTCCACGGAGCCGAGGGCACAGTGCGTGCAGCCACCATGTCCGGCGTGGATTTTGTGGTGAGCGCCATTGTCGGCGTTGCCGGTTTGGAGGCTACCCATGCTGCCGTTTGCGCAGGCACGCCCGTTGGACTCGCCAATAAAGAGTGCATGGTTGCCGCCGGGGAGATTCTTACGCGCGCCGCACGCGAGCACAACGTGCCGCTGCTCCCCATTGACAGCGAACACAACGCCATTCATCAGTGCATGCGCGGCGGGGCCAAGCAGGAGATTCAACAAATCTGGCTGACGGCATCCGGCGGGCCGTTTCGTTCGCTGCCGCTGGATCAATTCGAATCCATTACCGTGGCGCAGGCGTTGAAGCATCCCACCTGGGTGATGGGCCAACGCATCACAATTGACTCGGCAACAATGCTCAACAAAGGCTTGGAGATTATCGAGGCCTGTCGTCTCTTTGATCTGCCGCCGAGCGCCGTGCAAGTCATCGTGCATCCACAATCAACGATTCATTCGCTGGTGGAATACGTTGATGGCAGCATTCTGGCGCAGCTTTCCGTCACCGACATGCGCCTGCCCATTCTCTATGCGCTCACCTATCCGGAGCGCGTGGGATCCGATTTGAAATTTGATATGCGCACGCTGGCGCGGCTGGACTTTGAGCCGCCAGATTTTGCCCGCTTCCCTTGCCTGCGCCTGGCCTATGAGGCAGCGGAGATTGGCGGCGAACACTGCATTGCTTTGAACGCTGCGGATGAGATTGCCGTGGAAGCATTCCTTGCGGGAAATATCTCCTTCCCCGCCATCGCGCGTACAATTGAAGCAGTGCTGGAGCAGACGCCACGCCAACATCCAGGCACCATTGCCGAAGTGTTGCAGGCAGATGCCAGAGCACGCGCCACAGCTCGCGCTCTGGTGCGCTCCGGGGAAACTTCGGCTGCAGTTGCCCGCAGACGATGAGGAATTTTTGCTACGCGCTAGGACCGCAGATGCGCCAATGGCTGCGTTCCGTCAATATCAAGGTGGCGATGGTATCCAGCTTCAGCAACACCGGCTTCATCATTTTGCGGTAAGGTAGTCCTACACCCATGTCGTTTGCCCTCGTCAGTCTCGTCTCCATGCTTATTGTGCTCGGCATCATGGTTTTGGTGCATGAGTTCGGCCATTTCATCGTTGCCAAATGGTGCGGCGTGCGTGTGGAGGTCTTCTCCATCGGTTTTGGCAAGCGTCTTTTGGGCATTCGGCGCGGCGACACGGATTACCGCATCAGCCTGTTGCCGCTGGGCGGCTATGTCAAGATGACGGGCGAGATCATCGGCGACCTGCCAACGGGCGAAGCCAGCAACGATCCGGGCAACTATGGGAACCATCCCCGATGGCAGCGAGTGCTGATCGCCTGCGCCGGACCTGTGGCGAACTTTGTTCTGGCCTTTCTGCTGCTCCTCACCGTATTTATGGCGCACAATGAAGTGCCCAACTTTATGAACGGTGCGGCAATTGTGGATTATGTGCAGCCCGGCTCCCCAGCCGCCGTTGCAGGTCTAGAGCGCAACGATACCCTGGTTCGCTATGACGGCGTGCAAAATCCTGACTGGCAGCAGGTGTATCTACACTCCATTTTGAATTTGAATCATTCGGTGTCATTGCAGGTATTGCGCGCCGGACAAACTGTATCGCTGCAACTGCGTCTGCCCAACTCCACCAACCCGGATGACTTTGCGTTACAAGACTTGGGAATTTCCGCTCGAGAACAATCCACGCCGATCCAGGTGGCCAGCGCGGATACCAGCGATCCAGGCTATCGGGCAGGGCTGCGCGTGGGCGACCAAATCGCCGCCGTCGATGGCATCCACTTCCATTCGATTTATTCGATCAATCTATATCTCCAGCATCAAGCAGGCGCGCCGCTGGTGCTCACCGTGTTGCGCAAAGGCAAGACCCTGATGCTTCCCCTTACGCCGACCCTGCAGACTGGCGCGTCGGGCAAGCCGCAGTATCTGGTCGGATTTAGCGCCGATCCGCCTCCCTTCCATGTTGAGCGCCTCTCCCTTTCCGAAGCGGCGGTCAAATCGCTGCATGAAAATGTCAAGGACTCCACACTCATCGTGGAAGTACTACGCCGCATGGTCACGCTGCGCATGTCCGTGCGCTCGTTGAGTGGTCCGGTTGGCATCGCGCAGGAGACGGGCCGCATTGTTGCCATGCCCGGCTGGACCCCGCTCTTTAGCGAGATGGCCACCATCAGCCTGAACCTGGGCATCTTCAATCTGCTGCCGATTCCGATTCTGGATGGCGGTGTGATTTTGTTTTTGCTGGTGGAGAGCCTGCTGCGCCGCGACTTGAATCAACAATTCAAGGAGCGCATTTACCAGACGGCGTTTGTGTTCTTGATCCTGGTCTTCGCGCTGGTGCTGGTCAACGACCTATCGAAGATCTCCGTCTTCGCGCGCCTGCATCCCTAGGCAAAATTTTCGGGCAACATCCACCCGTGGCATCCTGCAAGGCCCTTCACTCCATCGGTGAAGGGCCTTGCTGTTAATACGCTTTGAAGATGGATGTGAATTGGTAGTTGGACTGCGCGATTCCGCTGCACGTGCCAGAGGCTGTTGTTTGTCCCGGGCAGGATCCGTTGTCTCTTCCCACCGACCACATGGCAATGCGTTGCACAAAGGAATTGGCTTGCGCGTACTGCAAGACCGTCGTGGCGTCTTTCAATTGGAAGACTTCTGTACTCGTGTCATTCTGCCCAATCATGGGCGTTATGCCCACATGGGCCGTCCAGCCATTGGCAAGGATTTGCGCTTCCGTATTTTGAGCTGCATCCGTGGCATCCAAACCCATTTGTGCGCCGTTGTCATTGGACGATCCATAGTCCATGGTCATGATGTTGACCACATCCAGATTCAATCCATCTGCCTTTGCCGTCGCCATTACGTTGACGCCGCTGGCAGGCAGCCCTGTAGGTAAAACTGCGATCGTATAGGAGATGACAAGTCCAGGATTGGCCGCCTTCAATCCAACCAGTGCCTGATCGCGCAGCGTTAGCGATGCCTGATTGGTGAGTGCGCTGCCCTCGATGTCAAAATCCAGCATCGTAACTTTGTACCGTGTAAGCACAGATTGGTAGAGCGCTTGCAATGCTGCTGCGGATCCACAGGTCAGCGCTGGCTCAGACCCAGCCGCTCCGCCAAAGGATATGATCACCTGCACCCCGGAAGCCTGCAGCGTTTGCACCAAACTTTGGATGCTCTGCCCATTCGGAAGCTGGTCCGAGGGCAAGGAGC
>JAJZMO010000332.1 GCA_021798235.1 Acidobacteriota bacterium
TACAACGCATACCGTGGAATACCGTAGCGTTGGCTCTAGTCGCATAAATTTTCATTCCTAAGGTTTTCGCATTGATTCTCCGGCATTTTAGATTTTTACGAATTGCAGTTTTTCTTGGGTGCATATTGCTGCTGCCAAGTCGCGGAATTGCACTGCCAACTTCACGGAAAAATCCAACATCTTCGCTAACGCTGAATCAGGTCGTGGATCGACTCATTGCTGAAAACATAAAACGGTCGAACTCACTGCTTGGATACCAAAGCCGTCGCACGTACAAGGTCGTCTACAAGGGATTTTTCGGCGACTTGCATGCCGAAATGGTCGTCGATCTGGATTACATCGCTCCCGATACGAAAAAATTCACCATTATTTCTGAAAGTGGACCTGGGCTGCTGGTCGATCATATTTTGAAGAAACTGCTGACGGTAGAGGCGGATTCGCAACCATGGAAAAACAGAAAAGCCTTACTCCCGAATCGGCAAAATTATGTCTTCACGAATCTCCAGTATCAGCCAGCCCTGGATGGGTGTTCCTATATCTTGGATGTCGCTCCCGTCGTTCCCAACAAACTGCTCTATCGCGGGCGCATCTGGGTAAATGATCGGGATTTTGCCATTTGCCGTATCGAAGGCTACCCATCCAAGACTCCTTCGTTTTGGATCACCAGCGGACAGCTGGTTCATACCTACGCAAAGGTTGGGCAGTTCTGGTTCTCCAAACATGACAGAAGTGTTTCCACAATTCGACTAGGAGGGACTGCAACCTTGGACATTGACTACGGAGACTATAGGATTCAGTCGGGAACCCCACCACACGCAGTGGTATCGCCCATCGTCCGCTCAAAATGAAGGAAGAACCGCAGAGTAGCGCGCTCTATGTTTTTCACTCTGGGGAAGGTTCGTGTTGTGTCTGCTGGATCACCAGGAGCAGCATTTTCAAGGTGCTGCCCCGGGCGCGATTGTAGCAATCCCTTGCGGGGTTACTGGACGCTGGCAACCTTGTTGTCCAGCGCCAAGTTGAGTGCAAGTACATTCACACTGCGTTCGCCGAGTAGTCCAAATTGGCGATCGTTTGTATTTTCCTGGATGAGCACTTCGACCTGATTCAGAGTTAGGCCGCGTGCCTGGGCGATGCGTGGAGCCTGATATTCCGCGGCTGCTGGCGTAATGTCTGGATCGAGTCCAGAGGCCGAGGCGGTGACCAAATCAACCGGCACAGGCGCGGTGGATGTACCCGCCTGCTCTGCCTGCACACTGGCCGTAATGCGATCCACAAGCTTCTGGTTGGACGGCGACCAATTGGATCCACCGGAAGCCGTCGGATCATATCCATTGCCAGCAGCAGAGGGTCGGCTGTGAAAATACTGCGGGCCGGTGAAGGCTTGGCCAATCCAGTGCGAGCCAACTATGGTTCCATTCTGCACGATTAAATCGCCGTTGGCCTGCTGCTTCCAGAGAGACTGCGCGATGCCCGTCACCAGCAGCGGATAGCCCAGGCCGAGCAAGAGCGTTGTGACGAGTGTGTAGCGAAGCGAAATTAACAATAGTTTCTGCATGGCAAATCTCCAGTCTGCAACTTCGGCGCACTACGCCAAGTGCAGCGCGGTTAGAACAACGTCAATCAGCTTAATGCCCAGGAACGGAGCAACCAGCCCACCCAGTCCATAGATCAAAAGATTGCGACGCAGCAGAGCCTCTGCGCTCATTGCTCGATAGTTCACACCGCGCAGCGCCAGCGGAATGAGCACAACAATAATGAGCGCATTAAAGATGACCGCTGAAAGGATGGCCGACTCCGGCGAATGGAGGCGCATAATGTTCAGCGCGCCCATCACAGGAAAGGCCACGGCAAACATGGCTGGCAAAATAGCGAAATACTTGGCCACATCGTTGGCGATAGAAAAGGTCGTCAGCGCGCCGCGCGTCATCAAAAGCTGTTTGCCAATCTCCACAATCTCAATCAGCTTGGTTGGGTTGGAATCCAAGTCCACCATGTTGCCCGCTTCCTTGGCGGCTTGCGTGCCTGTGTTCATGGCCACGCCCACGTCGGCCTGCGCCAATGCGGGCGCATCGTTGGTGCCATCACCGGTCATGGCCACCAGCTTGCCGCCCTCTTGTTCCCGGCGAATCAGATCCATTTTGTCTTTGGGCTTGGCTTCAGCAAGAAAATCATCCACGCCGGCCTCACGCGCAATCGCTGCAGCGGTCAGTGGATTGTCTCCGGTAATCATCACCGTGCGAATACCCATGCTGCGCAGTTGAGCAAAGCGCTCCTTCATGCCGCCTTTGACGATGTCTTTGAGATGAATGACGCCGAGCGCGGATTTATTTTCCGCAACCACCAGCGGCGTCCCTCCTGCGCGAGCGATGGTCTCTACCGCATTGCGCACATCCTGAGGCAAATCGCTGCCAGCCTCCTGCAAAAACTTTGCGATCGCGTCCACGGAGCCTTTGCGAATGATGCGTCCATCCAGATTCACACCCGACATGCGCGTAAGCGCGCTAAAGGGAATGAACTCAGCATGAGCCGGAGCCATCTCGCGCCCACGCAAACCATACCGCTCCTTGGCCAGCACAACAATGGAACGGCCCTCCGGAGTTTCATCGGCGAGGGAAGAGAGCTGCGCCGCATCGGCCAGTTGATCCTTGCTGACGCCCGGCGCGGGCACAAACTCCGTGGCCTCGCGGTTGCCCAGTGTGATGGTGCCCGTCTTGTCGAGCAGCAATGTGTTCACATCACCCGCCGCTTCTACCGCGCGGCCCGACATGGCGAGCACATTGTGCTGCACCAGGCGATCCATGCCCGCGATACCGATTGCGGAGAGCAATCCTCCAATGGTGGTCGGGATAAGACAAACGAGCAGCGAGACGAGAACGAAGATGCTTTGTGGCGCGCTGGAGTACACGGCGAAGGGTTGCAGCGTGACTACCGCCAGTAGAAAGATCAGCGTCAAACCAGCCAGCAAAATGTTCAGCGCAATTTCATTCGGCGTCTTTTGACGCTCTGCTCCTTCAACCAGAGCGATCATGCGATCCAAAAACGTCTCGCCGGGATTCGATGTAATGCGAATGCGCAATTGGTCGGAGAGCACGCGCGTACCGCCAGTGACCGCCGAGCGATCCCCTCCTGCTTCCCGAATCACCGGCGCAGATTCTCCCGTAATTGCGGACTCATCCACTGAGGCCACGCCTTCGATCACTTCGCCGTCGCCGGGAACCATCTGGCCCGCGACGACCAACACCACATCATCGGCGCGCAATTGTGTGCTCGGAACCTCCTCGACACTGCCGTTGTCGAGCATGCGGTGCGCGATGGTCTCCGCCTTCGACTTACGCAGAGACTCCGCCTGTGCCTTGCCGCGACCTTCCGCCATGGCCTCTGCAAAATTGGCAAAAAGCACGGTGAACCAGAGCCAGAGCGTGATTTGCAGATCAAACCCAATCGCCGGTCGATGCGCCAGCATATCGCGCACGACTAAAACGCTGGTGAGCACGCTGCCAATTTCCACGACAAACATTACTGGATTGCGCATTAGAAAGCGCGGGTTGAGCTTGCGCAGCGATTCCACCGAAGCAGTGGCGATAATGCTGCGATCCCATAGAGATTTTTTGCGGCCTCGTGAGGATGATGTCATTCCAATCTCTCCTTAAAAACTGTGTCCGGCACGGAGCAGCAGGTGCTCCAGCACGGGGCCAAGGTTGAGTGCCGGGAAAAACGTCAGTCCGGCGACAATCAAAATCACTCCCACCAACAACACGGTGAATAGGGGCGTGGTCACGGGGAAGGTGCCGAGCGAAGGCGGCGTGAAGCGCTTGCCCGCCAGATTCCCCGCCAATGCCAACACGGGCACGATCATCAAAAAACGCCCTGCGAGCATGGCGAAGGCCAGCGTCAGGTTGTACCAATTCGTATTGGCGTTGAGTCCGGCAAATGCGGAGCCATTGTTGCCCGTGGCCGAAGTGTACGCATAGAGAATTTCTGAAAGCCCATGCGGACCGTTGTTATTCAGGCTGCTGAGACCCAGATGGGGCAACAGAACCGAGATGGCCGCAAAGCTCAAAATAATCAGCGGGAAAATCAGCGTGTAGAGCATGGCCATCTTCACGTCATAGGACTCGATTTTCTTGCCGAGATACTCTGGCGTGCGACCCACCATTAACCCTGCGATGAAGACCGAGAGCACCACGAAGATCACCATGCCATACAGGCCTGCGCCGACGCCGCCGAAAACAACTTCCCCCAGCAAGATGTTGGTGAGCGGCACCAGCCCGCCAAGCGGCATAAAGGAATCGTGCATGGAGTTGACCGCGCCACAGCTCGTATCCGTCGTCACGGTGGCGAAGAGCGCGGAGTTAGCGATGCCAAAACGAACCTCTTTGCCCTCCATGTTGCCGCCGGGTTGTTGCTGGCTGATGGTTTGATCCACCTTGTGCAAAAGCGGGTTGGGCTGTGACTCTGCCCAATACGCTGTGGCAACGCCTGCAAAAAACAGTACCGACATTGCGGCGAAGACAGCCCAACCGTGCCTGGGCGAGCCGGTCATTTTGCCCAGGGTTGCCGTCAATCCCGCAGGAAGGATGAGGATTGCCAGCATCTCCAAAAAGTTGGTGAGCGGCGTGGGGTTTTCAAACGGATGCGCGCTGTTCGCATTGAAAAATCCGCCGCCATTGGTTCCCAGTTCTTTGATTGCTTCCTGCGAAGCAACTGGCCCCTGCGCGATGGATTGCGTGGTTATGGCCGGAGTGGTCTGGGTTGCGGGCTGCGGCTGCACCAGCTTGGCCGTATCGTAGGGACGGAAGTTCTGAATCACGCCCTGCGAGACCAG
>JAJZMO010000018.1 GCA_021798235.1 Acidobacteriota bacterium
TACAGAAAAGGGCGGAGCTGTGCGAGCAGAGCAGCTCGTGCGGCAGCAAGCAAGCGCAGTTCAGACGATGCGCGAGTTTATTGTCTCTCATCGGGTGGATGTGATGTCCGTGACTTCCAAGTACAACGAGACAACGCACGCCTATCTGACGACATGGGTCAAGCGTCCCGATTTGCTGCGGGTTCGATCGCAGATGATGGGCCAAAGCCAAACGATTGTCGCCGACGGTCATGGGATGTGGATCTACCGGGATGCGGATCGTGTCTACTGGCACCAGCCCGGCCCGACGCCCACAGGGCTGATGGAGAATGCCTTCCCCGGACTCGGACGGGAACTCAGCGATGGGAACCTGCCCAAGGTCATGACATCGGCCAGCATTGTTGGAGAAGAGAGTTTGGAGATTGGTCAGAGCAAATTTCCCTGCACGATCGTTGACGTGACGGTAACCCCAAAGGCAGCCAATGGTGCGCTGGAAAACAACCAGTTGCGGTTATGGATTTCGAAAGATTACCAAGTTCCACTCAAAGTCCAAGCCACGTTTACTGCCGCTGGCAGTACGCGCAGGGACTATACGGATCTGGCCACGCGCTTCGAACCGGGAGCCAAGATTTCCGAATCGACCTGGACCTTTACCCCGCCGGAGGGATCAAAACTGCGTCAGAGTACACCCGCAGCCAAGACGAAGTAGATCGCCAGCCGATATTGTGTATTGCTCACAAATGAGGCAAGGCAAGATACTCTCTAGCATGCGCAGGTTGAGAGACCCTGCGCTTGCTAGAGAGTATCTGCACAAGTACAGATCGCTCCCGCAGCGGCTCAAGCTGCACAGCAATACTGGGACTTACGACGGGACTAAAATCCTGCCTCTTTCAAACAACAAACGAGTCCAGAGATTTCCTATTGGGAATCATCGAGCGATTCCGTGTTTGTATTTCCCTATGTTGATAGCGTAGCTAGACGCTATCAATTCTCCACTACAAGAAACGCTGGAGAGCCGAACGGCTCTTCGCTCGGATGTACAACTCCCGCAGACTCGTCAAGCGATGGGAATGCCACATCGGAAACCTCCCTGGCTTCGTCCAACTCGCCTGCCTCCACAGGCTTCTTAGACGTTTCTATGATCCCTTGCTCCTGTGTTCTCCCCTTTTGGGAATCAAATTTTTATTCTTATTCAGCCGAATCTATCTTGCTTTCAACATATTCTGCCGAAGAAGTAGAGGGGAGTACCCGGCTCGAATCTTTGAGAGGGGAAGGAGAGAATCCATTGCGAAGTGGGATAGCATCACTCATTCTGAATCAACGGACCGAGTTCCGCAGCAGCATGTTCTTTTGCTTCCTCCTGGCTGCATTTTTTCTGCGCAGCAACCCAGCAGTTGCCCAGACTCCAAATTTTGGACCGAATGTCTACATTTTTGACACATCCATGTCCGACAGCGCGATCCAAACGCAGTTGCTTGCGCTGTCGAATAATACCCAGTTCAGCACCAACCGCTATGCGGTCTTCTTTATGCCGGGCACGTACACGGTGCAAGCTCAGGTGGGCTTCTATGAGTCCGTTGCTGGCTTGGGGGCCACTCCTGGTGCTGTTACCATCAATGGTTTTCTTACGCCGAATTATGGCTCCACATCTCCGGGGGCCAACCTCACCACCTATTCTTGGCGCTCCATGGAAAACCTGACCATCAATCCTGCCACGGATACTGCGCAAAGCGCCGCCGCCAACACACTGCAATGGGGCGTATCTCAAGGAGCGCCGTTGCGACGCTTGCAGATTAATGGCTCACTTGAGCTTGCCGACTCCTACTGCGGCTACGCTAGTGGCGGATTTATCAGCGACCTTGTCGTCACCGGCAACGTCAATTCCTGCTCACAGCAGCAGTGGTACTCGCGCAACAGTTCCTATGGCAGCTGGTCTGGCGGGGTGTGGAACATGGTTTTCTCTGGGGTACAAGGCGCGCCCATGCCCAACTATCCCAGCAATGTCTTTACCGTTCTGCCCCAAACTCCCGTCAGCCGCGAAAAGCCATTTCTCTACGTTGATAGCAGTGGCAACTTCAATGTCTTTGTGCCCACGGTGCAAACCAATTCCGCTGGCATCAGCTGGGCCAGTAGCATGGGAACCGGCTACTCCCTGCCTATCAGCAGCTTTTTCATCGCGCAGCCCTCCACCTCATTAGCCGCCATCAACACGGCACTGGCTGCAGGCCAGAATCTCATTCTCACACCGGGCATCTATACATACTCTGGGGCCATCAACGTCACCAACCCAGACACAATTATTCTTGGCCTCGGGTTTGCCGATCTCGTTCCGCAAACTGGCACAGCGGCCATCACCGTAGCGGATGTGGATGGCGTGCAGATTGCTGGCTTGCTCATCGACGCTGGCCCAGTCAATTCTCCAGTACTGCTCCAGATTGGCGTTCCCAATAGCACGCGGGTTAGCCATCAGTCCGATCCGACTTCGATCAACGATGTCTTCCTTCGCATTGGCGGAACGACGCTAGGCACCGCGACCACCAGCATAGAAGTCGATAGCAACAATGTGATTCTGGATGATATCTGGGCCTGGCGCGCCGACCATGGCAACACCAACACCGTTGGCTGGACGTTGAATACTGCCGCTCACGGTCTGGTGGTCAATGGCGACAATGTGATTGCCACGGGCCTGGCTGTCGAGCATTACCAGCAAAATCAAGTCATTTGGAATGGCAACGACGGCGAAACGATTTTTTATCAAAGTGAACTGCCGTATGACGTTCCCAGCCAGAGTGCTTGGATGGACGGCACCGCCAACGGCTATCCTTCGTATGCGGTCTCCACCTCGGCCACCTCGCATCAGGCCTATGGCTTGGGCGTGTACTCCTACTTTGACGAGGGCCTAAATATCGTCGAAGACAACGCCATTACCATTCCCAACGTTGTCGGGGATTCGATGACGGATTCCGTCACGGTTTTTCTCTCTGGCTACGGCTCGATCACAGCGAACGTCAACAACGTAGGCACGCCGGTTAACTCCACCACCACTACCAGCTATGTCGGTTTTTATCAGGGCCAGACCTGCACCACCACTTGTCCTGCCGCGCCCAGCGCGCTCACAGCGACCATCATTTCCCCCAACCAAATCAATCTCACTTGGGCAGCCAGTCCAACCCCCGGCGTGCTCTACAGTGTCTATCGCAGCACGACCTCTGGCTTTACGCCTTCTAGTAACAATCAACTGGCCTCTGGCGTTGCTGTTCCCTCGTATGCCGATGAAGGCCTCGACGCTGCGACCACCTATTACTACATCGTTCAGGCACAGAATGGCGCGGGCATCTCGGCAAACTCCAATGTCGCCAGCGCCACCACCCCAGCCGCCGCCAGCGGCGTGATTGCCACAAATATTCTGGAGATCAATGCCGGAGGTACCGCCGCCAGCAGTTGGGTCGCTGACGAAGATTTTTCTGGCGGATCCCTCGGCTCCACCACATCTACCATCAACACCTCCAACGTCACCAATGCCACTGCGGCACCGCAGGCAGTCTATCAAAGCGATCGTTATGGCAGCTTCACCTATACCATTCCCGGGTTCACGGCCAACGGTGCGTATATCGTCGATCTTCACTTTGCCGAGTTATACAGTACCGCCGCCGGTCAGCGGGAGTTCAATGTGCTACTCAACGGCACGCAGGTCCTGACCAACTTCGATATTTACGCCACCGCTGGCGGGCAGAATATTGCTAACGTCCAACCATTCTTAACCAACGCCGACAGCACCGGCACCATCACGCTGCAGTTTGTCACAGGGCCGGTTGGTGTGCCGCAGATCAATGGAATTGAAATTGGACTCAACCCGGTCGCCGCGCCCGTCGCAGCCTCCGCCCTCACTGCAACCTCAGTCTCCACCAGTGAAATCGATTTGACGTGGAATGCAAGCTCCACCTCTGGTGTACAGTATGAGATTTTTCGCAGCACCACTGCTGGCTTTACTCCCTCGGCCAGTACGCTCATCGCCACCGTCTCCCCCGGCACCACCACGTATTCCGATTCTGGTCTTGACGCTGGCACCACCTACTACTATCTGGTTGAAGCCAACAACTCTTCGCAAACATCGATTGCGTCCAACCAAGCCAGCGCCGTTACCGCCAACGGGCCTCCCGGTGCTCCCTTTGGTTTGACTGCTGCCGTTACCTCGGCTAGCCAGATCACTTTAAATTGGAAAGCCAGCGTCACCCCCGGCGTGCAGTATCAGCTCTACCGCAGCACCACCGCTGGCTTCACTCCCTCCGCTAGCACCCTGATCCTTACTACTGCTTCGCTCACGGATGTCGATAGCAGCCTCGCCTCCGACACGCAGTATTACTATGTCGTCGAAGCGAATAATTCGGCTGGCAGCTCACTGCCTTCGAGCCAAGCTAGCGCCACCACCGACAACGCGCCGCCCACTGCGCTCAGCGCAACCGCAGTCTCTTCCAGCCAGATCAATCTGAGTTGGACAGCCAGCACCAGCGCTGGCGTGCAGTATGAAATCTTCCGCAGCACCACTGCGGGATTTACGCCCTCCTCGGCCACGCTCATTGCCACCACTGCCACGGGTGCGACCACCTATACGGATAGCGGCCTCACTGCTGCCACCCAATATTTCTATCTCGCCGAAGCTACCAACTTGAATGGAACTTCTCTTCCCTCCAATCAAGCCAGCGCCACCACCGACAACGCGCCGCCCACTGCGCTCAGCGCAACCGCAGTCTCTTCCAGCCAGATCAATCTGAGTTGGACAGCCAGCACCAGCGCTGGCGTGCAGTATGAAATCTTCCGCAGCACCA
>JAJZMO010000299.1 GCA_021798235.1 Acidobacteriota bacterium
ACTTTTCGATCCGGGTGCCAGCCGGGGATATATTCTTTGACAGACACAACGTTTTTTGTCGATACATGCAATGAATATTTCTCTGCGAAATCCAGGCAGGCATACGATCTAAACGGACATCTGCTGTGGCGCAATACGATCGACTTGCTCTCTACTCGCCCAGTGATGACCATCTCGCAGGACGAATCCGTTTTTGCAATTGCCACCCTGCGGAAAACATTCAATTTTCATACAGACTCAGCAATAAACAATCTGGACACTGGTGCTGGGCAAGACATCAATGTATTTTCTGCGCAAACGGGTAAGAATCTTTTGCGCGTGACGACGTTGCCTATCTACGCTGCGGGCGGCAACTTTGCGCTCTCCCCGAAGGGAAACCACCTCGCAGTATTGCAGAATGGGGTGATTCAAATTTATCCGATACAAAAATGATTCTTAAATAATTTTCTTGTTCAACGTTCTCCACCGCGTGCTATTCTGCGCGCAGATTTCCCCTAGGAAGAAGACGCCCATGAACGAAACTGCAAATCTCACCGCATCCATGCACGAAACCATTTACGGCCCCATGACGCCCACGCGGCTTTTAACACGGGCTTTTTCCATGTACAAAGAACGCCCCCGCATCGTTTTGGGATTGGTGGCAATTGTTGCAGTCGTGCAGTTAATTGCCATGGGGATGATGGTTGCGCCGTTGGCAACGGCACGCTACGGAACCGGAGTGTCCAACTCTGCCCAGTTTGTTTTTCCAATGATCGGAACTGCTTGGCTTGCGGGGCTATTGCTTTTTATAGTCGTCCAGGTAATCCATGGAGCGTATTTTTATGCGGTCACGGCCTGGCTGGAACAGCGAGAGATTCCCATCGGCGACGCGTGCAGCCTGGCGCTGGGGCGCATCGGCAGCCTAATCAGTGTTGCATTTCAAGTCGCACTGCGCACCTTTGGATATATGTTTTTTGCCGGTCTGTGCGTTGCCCTATTGCTTGGCGTTTCCGTTGCGCTGGTGCCCGGAATCGTGGGGGATGCGCACGCGACGGTACCGCCGCTGATGCTTCTGTTGCGTGCGCTCCCATTCGTATTGTTGGGGATGGTTGCGCTTTTCGTATTTCTATTTTGGGTAGTCGCGCGCTATGCAATCTCCGTCCCTGCCTGTCTTGCGGAGGGCTTGCCGGCTGCTGCGGCTATCCGTCGCTCGATTACTCTTTCTTCACAGAGCAAGGGAAGAATCTACGCAATGTATGCGGTATTGATCGGCATATCAATCGTGAACGTAAGCATCTCGGCACCCCTGCGACTACTGGGCTTGCATCTTGGTGCAGCTACGCCCACAGCGATGCTTTTGGGAGCAGTGGCCAGCGCTGCCAGCTTGTTTTTTGGTGCGTGGGTGATTTCTCTGGCTGGCATCGCCGTTACACTCTGCTACTACGATCTGCGTGTGCGCAAAGAGAGCTTTGGCGCGTCCAATATTTCAATAGCAGACGTAACCTCTATCGCGTCTACAGACACTGAACCTGCGTCCGGACCGTCTTACGATATTTGATCTATGTAGCCAGCAATCCGCTGTAAACGGCCATGCCCGCTACAGCGTCCACATGGATGGCGCTGAGCGCATCGATTTCCTGCTGCGTGCGAATGCCGCCGGCGACGATCAATTGGCGCTGCGTTTGCGCGCGCAATTTTTCCGCCACAGCGAAGGGAAAGCCTTGCATCAGTCCTTCGGTATCTACGTGCGTGTAGAGAAATGCAGCACAGTAGGGTTCCAGTAATTGCATCGCCTGCTCGGGGCGTAGGGCGATGTTCTGCTGCCAGCCGCGGACAGCCACCAGTCCGCCTTTGGTGTCCACGCTGAAGGCCAGACGTTCCCTGCCGATTTCCTGTGCCAGATCGCGCGCAAAGGCAACGCGCACGCACTGTTCCGGCGTGGCGGATGCGCTCGATTCTTCTGGTGCAGTAAAAAGTGAAGAGCCAAAGATCACGCGCTGCGCACCCAGATCGAGCAGCGCGCGCGCATCAGCAACGGTGCGCACGCCACCGCCAATCTGACAGGGCAGGCGTTGCAGAATTTTTTGGATCAACGCGCGATTGTCACCCTGACGCTTAGCTGCGTCCAAGTCAATCAACTGCACCAGCGGATAGCGCGCGAATCGTTCGATCCAATAATCAAAGTCATCAAATTGCAATGCGAGACGCTCGCCTTGCACCAGTTGCACAATTTTTCCACCCATTAAATCGATGGCAGGGATCAGCATTGCATTCTTCCTTGTATGGATTAGTGCGAATTTATTGTTGCTTCAACACGGCAAGCGCATGGGCAGTCCATGCGCGGCTAGCTGCTCTTTGAGTGTGCGCGCATCCGTCATGCCGTAGTGAAAGATGCTGGCAGCCAGCGCAGCATCTGCACGGCCATGCGTAAATACATCCACGAAGTGCTGCACGGTGCCCGCGCCACCAGATGCAATGACAGGAATTTGCAATGCGCCGCCAAGCAGTGCCGTGAGTTCGCAGTCAAAGCCATTGCGCGTGCCGTCTGCGTCCATGGACGTCAGCAGAATTTCTCCTGCGCCTCGTTGTTCTGCTTCGCGCGCCCATTCGAGAACGAGCTTGCCTGTTGGTTTGCGTCCGCCGCTGATGTAGACCTGCGCCTGTTCCGGAGCGATGCGTTCGGTTGATCCCTGCTGCACGCGCCGAGCGTCAATGGCGACAACGACAGCCTGCGCGCCAAAGCGTGCGCCGATGGACTCGATCAATCCCGGTTCAGTGATCGCAGCTGAGTTCAAGCTGATCTTATCCGCACCGGCATCGAAAACGCGCGTGGCATCATCCAGCGTGCGAATGCCGCCACCGACAGTGAATGGAACAAAAATGCGCTCAGCAGTGCGGCGCACGGCGTCGAGTAGTGTGTCGCGGCCTTCATGCGTGGCGGTAATGTCGAGGAAGACGATCTCATCGGCTCCACCCTGCACGTGGCGCTCGGCCAGTTCGGCAGGATCCCCGGCATCGCGCAGGCCGACAAACTGTACACCTTTGACGACGCGGCCAGCGGTTACGTCCAGACAGGCAATAATTCTCCGCGTCAGCATGCAGGCATCTCCAAAAAATTGCGCAGTATTTGCAGGCCGGCAGTTCCGGATTTTTCCGGATGGAACTGCACGGCCATCCAGTTGCCATCTTCCACCACGGCAGAAAATTCTCCGGCGTAGCTGGTGGTGGCCACAGTTGCCTGCACGCGCGGTGCGCGATAGGAGTGCGTGTAGTAGACAAACGTTCCCGGTGCAACATCGCGAAGCAGACGGGACGGCCGCGTCATCTCCAGTGAGTTCCAGCCGACGTGCGGGCACTTCACTCCGACAGGGAAGCGTTCGCAGCTTTCTGGAAACACGCTGAGGCCCGGCGTCGCGGGCGCCTCCGTGCTGCCGCTGAAAATCCATTGCAGGCCAACGCAGATGCCCAGGAAGAGTGCGCCTTGTTCGACGCGCTCGCGGATGGCCTCAGCGAGGCCCGAAGCAAAAAGCCGCTCAGTTGCGGCGAAGTGGCCAACGCCGGGAAGGATAATTTTTTCGGCGCTGCGCAAAGCCTTTGGGTCGTCTGTCACCAGGGGATCGCAACCGAGCGAACGCAGCGCCTTGCAGACGGAGGTGAGGTTGCCCGCGCGATAATCTGCGACGGCGATCATAGCAGCCCCTTGGTGCTGGGCAGCATGGTGCGCAGTTGCGCATCGCGTGAACAGGCGAAGCGTAGTGCGCGCGCAAAGGCTTTGAAGATGGCCTCAATCTTGTGGTGATTCGAGCGGCCATACATCACCTTGAGATGAACATTGGCACGAGCGCCGCGCGCAAAGCCTTCGAAGAAGTCGTAGAGCAATTCTGTCTGCAAGTCGCCGACCAGGCGCACGCGCACCTGCGCATCGACTACACAGGCCGAACGTCCGCTCAGATCAATGGCCGCAATGGCCAGCGTTTCATCCATCGGCATTAGAAAATATCCGGCGCGCAGAATGCCTTTTTTGTCGCCGAGCGCGCGGTCAAATGCCTCGCCGAGTGCAATACCGACATCTTCGACGGTGTGGTGCTGATCCACGTCCAAGTCGCCTTTGCATTGCAGCGCAAGATCAAATCCGCCGTGGCGCGTGAACAGCTCCAGCATGTGGTCAAAGAAGCGAATGCCGGTCTGTACTTCGTAGCGGCCCTGGCCTTCGAGCGTGAGGCGCAGGCGAATCTTCGTCTCGGTTGTATTGCGGTCGAGCGCGGCGGTGCGCGCTTTTATTTTTGCGGTTGCCATTGCAACTCCTTGAGTGTTTCTGCCAATGCGGCCAGGCCGCGTTCCGTCTGCTCCAAAGTGCCTGCGGTGATGCGTACGCAGCCGTCACAGCCGGGGTCGCGGCTACGGTCGCGAATCAAAATGCCGCGGCGGCGCATGCCTTCTACGACTGCGGCGTGCTGCGGGCCAATCTTCATCAACACAAAATTGGCGTGGCTGGGCCATTGCGGAACGCGCAGCGCATTGAGCGCGGCAACAATGCGCTCGCGCGACAGCCGCACTTGTTCCGCGTACCAAGTGATGTAGGACTCATCCTCCAGCGCAACAGGCAGGCACTCCAGTGCAACGCTGTTGACGTTGTAGGGCGAGCTGACCTTACGCACGAAACGCATCGCATCCAAATGCCCAGCCAGCAGGCCGATGCGCAAGCCGGCGAGTCCGTAGGCCTTGGAAAAAGTGCGCGCGACAAAAAGATTCGGAATGCGCGCAGTGTCGGCCAGCAGCGACT
>JAJZMO010000140.1 GCA_021798235.1 Acidobacteriota bacterium
CCATGGCGTAGTAGCGGCCAGAGACGCTGGCGATGGCTCCTACACCAATCTGGCGCATCTGCTGCTGCAACTGTTGCAGATACTCAACGCCGCTGGTGGGCAGCGTGTCGCGGCCATCCAGAAATGCGTGCACAAAGACCTGCGAGACCTGCTGCTGTTTGGCCAGCTTGAGCAGTGCGTAGAGATGGCGCTGGTGCGAGTGAACGCCGCCATCGGAGAGCAGGCCGAGCAGATGCACCTTGCGGCCCTTGGATGCCGCGGCGTGCATGGCATCGACGAGCACGGGATGCTGAAAGAAGCTGCCGTTTTCAATGGCGGTGTCGATGCGCGTAATGTCCATGTGCACGACGCGGCCCGCACCGATATTCAGGTGGCCGACTTCGCTGTTGCCCATCTGCCCGTCCGGCAGGCCGACGAAGTGATCGGAGGCATGCAGCAACGTGTTGGGAAACTCTGCCAGCAGCCGGTCATAGTTGGGTTTGCGCGCCTGCGCAATGGCGTTGGCGAAGCTCTCTGGGCGGTAGCCCCAGCCGTCAAGAATGGTGAGAACAAGCGGGCGGTTCTTCGGCATGATGAGGAATCCTGCTGATATTTTTTTGCGTGCGGAGGGGCATTCTTTTGTGGGAATGCCCCTCTCGCGATGGATGCAACGTTGGCTGCGGCGGGCGCGCTTACTCGCCGAAGTTGATCGACTCGACGCCAAGGAACTGCGCGGCCTGGCCCAACTCTTCTTCAATGCGCAGCAACTGGTTGTACTTGGCGATGCGGTCGGTGCGCGAGAGCGAGCCGGTCTTGATCTGGCCCGCGCCGGTGGCCACAGCCAGGTCGGCGATGAAGGTGTCTTCCGTCTCGCCGCTGCGATGGGAGATGACCGAAGTGTAGCCGTAACGCCGCGCCAGGTCGATGGCCTCCAGCGTTTCGCTGACGGTGCCGATCTGGTTGACCTTGATGAGAATCGAGTTGCCGACGGCCTCGTCGATGCCGCGCTGCAAGCGCTCCGTGTTGGTGACGAAGATGTCGTCGCCGACCAATTGCACGCGGTCGCCCAGGGTCTTGGTCAGGAATTGCCAGCCTTCCCAATCGTCCTCGGCCAGTCCGTCTTCAAGCGAGATGATCGGATACTGCTTGGTCCAGCTTTCCCAGTAACGGGTCATCTGCTCGCTGGTGTGCTCGGACTTGTCAGACTTTTTGAAGACGTACTTCTTCTTTTCCTTGTCGTAAAACTCGCTGGACGCCGGGTCGAGCGCGACATAGATTTCTTCGCCGGGCTTGTAGCCAGCCTTGGTGATGGCCTCCAGCACCAGCTCGATGGCCTCGGTGTTGGATTTGAGCGAAGGAGCAAAGCCGCCCTCATCGCCGACGCTGGTGTTGAGGCCCTTGGCCTTCAGCACGCCCTTGAGCGTGTGGAAGACCTCCGCGCCCCAGCGCAGGGATTCAGAGAAGCTCTCCGCACCGGCGGGCATAATCATGAACTCTTGAAAGTCGACGTTGTTGTCGGCGTGCGCGCCGCCGTTGAGGATGTTCATCATCGGCGTGGGCAGCGTGCAGGCGTGGATGCCGCCGAGATAGCGATAGAGCGGCATGCGCAGTTCCTTGGCAGCGGCGCGGGCGCAGGCCATGGAAACGGCCAGAATCGCGTTGGCTCCAATGCGTCCTTTGTTCGGCGTGCCGTCGAGGGCGATCATGGTCTGGTCGATCAGGCGCTGGTTGCTGACGTCGATGCCGCACAGCTCCGGCGAGAGAATGCTTTCGACATTTTCCACGGCCTGCAAAACGCCCTTGCCCATGTAGTGGGCCTTGTCTCCATCGCGCAGCTCCACGGCCTCGTGCTCGCCGGTGGATGCGCCGCTGGGCACGGCCGCGCGGCCCAGGGTTCCGCTTTCCAGAATCACGTCAGCTTCAACAGTGGGATTGCCGCGGGAGTCAAGAATTTCACGGGCATGGATGGAGGCAATTTCAGTCATGGGATTCCTCATAATTTTGTGGTGTAAACGTTCGTGCAGCTTGGGTCGGCGGTCAACGGCGACAGTGCCGCCACCGACGGCGCCGATGGTCTGGATGTATTCGGGCACGGGGTTAATCGATTGCATCCGATGCGCACATGCAGGCCAACGCAACAGAAGCGGAATTCTTCTCCGGGTTGATTGTAACAAAAGCGGTCGCGGGCCAGTCTGTGCGGGACCACACAGAAGTGCGCGGGGCCGGGACGCGCCGTGCGGGACAGAGATGCAGGTGTAGTAACGAATAGAATACGTCAACGGCCAGGAGTATACTGATTGCGAACGGGAGTGGGCCAACGCTTTCGACCCGAAAAAAACAGGAGCCAAACGGAGAATCCGGGGTTACAATCGGAGAAAGCCGGAATTGCAAGGGGCGCGTGTGCTGGCCCGTTCCGGCGTGGGCGCAGGCCCAAGGAGGAACCAGCCGTGCAACGCAACGCATTTTTTTCTCTGGCCATTATGGCCATGCTGACCTTTACAGCGCAAGGGCAGACGGCCAAGCCCAGCCCGTATGAGGGCGTCTCACAACCTTCAGCCAACGACACGATCGACGCCAATGATGCCAACACCAGCGATGCATCCAGTGCCCCGGCGCAGAAGCCCGCCGCTGCCCATGCCGCTGCCGCGCAACAGGCCAGCGCCACGCCGACGTTTGCCGTGCGTCCCGTGCAGCCGCCGACCGATGCCGACTCCCAAGTGGTGACCCAAGTGCTTTCCAAGCCGAATGAGCTGCCCGAGGGAACGGTGCTGCGCGTGCTGCTGGATCAGGAACTGTCCACGCTGGGCACGCAGCCGGGTTCGATGTTCTCTGGCCGTATGTTGGAGAATGTCACCAAAGATGGCCATGTGGTGATTCCTATGGGTGCCACGGTGATGGGCCGCGTGGTCTCGGTGACGCCGGGCAAGCGCTTCCACGGGCCGGCATCGATTCGCCTGCGCCCGGATGAAGTGGATCTGCCCGATGGCACGCGCTACTTTATGCACGCCGAAGTCTACGACATGAGCGCGCGCAAGAATGCCAAGACCGACGATGAAGGCAACATCACCACCAAGGATCACACGGAGAAGACCGTGGTCGAAGGTGCCGTGGCGACCGGTGGCAGCGCGGCGACCGGAGCGATGGTCGGGGGAGTTCCGGGCGCGATTGTCGGTGCGGCCATTGGTGTAAGCCTGACCACGGCGCACTGGCTCTTTGAGAATCGGCAGGCGATTTTGCCGAAGAACTCTGAGCTGGACTTGGGACTGACTGCACCGATGTCTCTGGTGCCGATGCACGACTAACGCTGTACAAACGGCGGGTTCCGCCTGTATGTCACGTTGGAAATATAAGTCTCTGTTTCCCATCCGAGTCGCATAGGCATCGACTAGGATGGGAACCCGATTCCATTCCCCAAGCAGCGTTTTGTGAACTCATGTCTCAAAAGCGAGATGTGGGTACCTGCTGCCACTGCTGGGGCAACCCTTGGCGGCTGCCCCGCGGCGATTCTTTCAGTTCTCTTTGTCATTTCTCGTTGAATCTTTCGCATTAAGTCGCGGCGCGCGCGAACCCTTCCCAACCTCCGCAACACATGCGAAGCATGCGACTCGCTGCATCCGGTACAGGGGGCATCAGCCTGAACGCATCCTGTTGGAGTTGCACAAAGTGCGGCTTCGGGTGGGGTCTGAGTCGTGAATGTCTGCGATCGGAACTGCAAAACATTACGATTCAAAATCATATCCAGTCTAAATGCAGTCCATAGCGTGCTCGCACATCGGTGTCACGATCCATTCATGCCCTGCTCATCGAAAGTTCATGCCGTGTCCATTGGAAATTCATAGCGTCCTAACGCATGTGTAAGAACATTCGTAAATTCTTGCATTGAGCAGGGTGTTCCTGTTCGTTCGACCGCTATCGCTTTCTAAGCACGTCCCAAGAAGGCGAAGGATCTCCGGAAAATTGAAAACACTTGAGAGAGGTAATAGATGGTACTCGTGCGCAAATTTACAGCAGGACTCCTATTTTTCCTTGCATCGGGATTCTTGGCCTTCGCGGCTGGATCAGCGACCGTGGGTGGAACAATTTCCAACTCTGCGGACAATCCAGTTCCGGGAGCGCAGGTTACGCTCGCCAACCCTGCGACCAAAACGACAGTAACTACAACCACGGACGCCGATGGCCAATACAATTTTCACGGCCTTAGCGCTGGAACCTACACGCTGACCGTGGCCAAAGATGGGTTTAAAAGCTTCACGGAATCCGATCTACAATTACAGGAAAATCAAGTAATGACGACACCCATCCTGTTGAATCTATCGACGGTCGCACAGTCGGTTACGGTCACAGCAGGTGCATCACCGGAGACTTCTGTAACACAGGCGAATATATCGCGGAGTGAAATTGAAGGTGTCGCTGGGCCATTTGGCAGCGCGGCACAGGCTTTGACGGCAGCTCCAGGCGTGTACGTATACGGATATGGCGGCGTTGCTGCCACGGCGCGCAGTGAAGTTGTCGTCCGTGGTGTGAAGGGCGGCTGGTCCAGCGTGAACGGAGATATTTTGAGGAATGGAATCAGCTTCTTGCTCGATGGCATCCCGATGAACAATATGATTTCTAACAATGGGCAGTGGCAGACGACGCAAATTCCAATCATGGATATGATTTCTGACATCAACGTAGATTACGGACCGGGTGCGCCGTCGAATCGCTGGTTCGATAGCCTAGGTGGCACAGTAAACTACATTCC
>JAJZMO010000361.1 GCA_021798235.1 Acidobacteriota bacterium
GAATGGTCGGCGCTCTTTGTGATTCCAGGCGAGCAAGGGGATCGGATTTTGCTGCACTATCCCCGCTTACAGATTGCGGCGAGCGGTACGGAGCTACAACAGCCATTGGCGGCACCGCTGGCGAAGGTGGACACGTTTGCGCGGGTGGCGCAGGTGGCACAATTTCGCGCGTTGCCGGTGACGGATGCCAACGACAGCGCGCAAGTGCTGTGCTTCCGCAGTTATATTCCCGCAGCGGCGACGAATTTGTGGTGAGGTGGGCCAGCAGCCAGGGAGGCAAGCTTGAAGGTCACAATTGACAATCAAAATGGGCAGGGGCCGGTGGATTACACGGCTGCATTGTGCGCAGACAAGGCGGCGGAAGGCGCGGTGCAGATTACGCGGCGGATGAATCAACCGACGCTGGCGCGGCTGTTGCTGGACTGCACGAGTCATGGATTGCTTGTGCCTGCGCACAATGCGGCGGTGGTGATTACGGCGGCGAATGGAACGATATTGTTCACCGGATATGTGCCGACGCAAGCGGAGCCGGTCTTTGCAGGATTTGATTCGACAGGGCCGCGGTATCGGCTCCAGGTGCATGTGATCAGCGATGACTGGCTGCTGGATCGGATGGCGTTGCCGCAGACGGCACCGATGTTGGGACAAAACGCTGGCGTGATGGCGCGGACGTTGACGACGCGCGTGAATCCGACGCTGGTGAATATGAGCGGGCTGATGGACATTGGCACAATCGGATTCTTCGAGCCACAGCCGAATCTGAGTTGGTCGCAGAATGTGGCGGCGTTGGCGAATCAGGCGCGTGCGGCGTATCGAGTGATTGATGGGCAATTGACGCTGGCCCCGGTGGGATCGACGGTGCATACGTTGAGCGATGAACAGGGCACGATTGACTACAGCAATTTGACGGCAAGCGCGGCGAAGACGTTGGTGAATGATGTAACCGTGACTGGGTTGGACGAGCCGAAGGAGTATGTAACGGAGTTGTTCGAAGGCGATGGCGCGACGGTGCAGTTTCAGTTGCAGCGCGATCCGTTTCCGATTCACAGGCCGGTGTTGCTGGATGAAGAGTTTACGCAAAGCACGCTGAATACGGCACTGTGGATTGTGAGTGATCCGGGAGATTATTTGCAACTGAGCGGCAATGGGTTGACGTTGACCGGAGGAGCGGGCACGGATGGAACGACAACACTAACCACTATTGATCCCGTGGAGATGGGCGGGGAGATTGTGGTGGAGTCTGGCTTTGTGCAGTTGAACAGCGGCAGCGATGGTGTGCTGTGCGGGCTGTACGCAGGCGCGGTGGGAATTTCGAATTGTCTGGCTGGATTTCGTGTACGCCCGAGCGGCGGCAACACGATTCTGGTGCCGTTGGTGGAGGGTTCCGAGGTTGGGACAGAGTTCACGATTCAGGCAGGGCACAGTTACATATTGCGGATTCGTGCTCATAGCAGCGAATTGCAGCGCATGATGAACAGCTATTTTTCGTATGACGCGAATGGCGGTTCCGTGTATGGGGGCGGTTTGGTGCAGGCTCCCATGCAGTTGCTGTTTGAAGTGCAGGACATGGCGTTGCTGCCGTATGTGAACATTGGCTCGACGATTTTGTATGACGGCGCATTGGCGGTATCGCCGAGCCTGGCATACTTTGGCTGCGTGAACAGCTTGAACTTGCAGGGCAGCGTTGGGTACTTCAAAGTGCGGCAGCCGGGGACGGTGTGGGTGGTGAGCACGCCGTCTGGCGGGACGCCATTCACGCGCCGCGTGGGAGCGGCCATTGAGGGCGCCGATTGCAATGTGTTGAAGAATGGCTTTCTACACTTTTACAAGCTGGCGACGCCGCAGCCGGGCGAGACGATTGCCGTGAGCTATCGCGTGGCCGGGCCGTCAGTGGCGCGAATGGCGAATGCGTCGAGTATTGCGCAGGAAGAGGGAACGGGGATTCCGGGCGTGTCGCAGTGGGTGGGCAGAGTGGTGCATCCACCGGCACGGAGCGCGGCCGATTGCGAGAATGCCTGCCAGGCGCTGTTGGATTTTGCATCGAACCCGGCCGCAGCATGGACGGGAAAATACAGCTTCTACAACCTGCAGAATCAGGCGGACATTTGGCCAGGAGATGCACTGAATTTTCAGTCAGCGAGCGGGCTGAATGCGAGTGTGATCGTGCGCAGCGTGGTAGTGGCGGCGACGAGCAGCAATCCTGAAGTGCTGAACTACACGGTGGAGTTTGCCAACGACTGGGCGGAGGCGCTTTCGATGAAACTATCGGATGCGATTCCGGTAGATGTGATTTTGCCAACGGTGCCGGAGATGGCGCCGGGGCAGTATTTGCAGAACTTAAATGCGCTGCAGGTGACGTCTGTGACGACAACGGCGATTACGGTGAGTGCGAATGTAACGCCGCCGCTGGGCGGAGGGTTTGAAGTGCGCTGGATGGATCACAACTTTGGATCGAATGTGCATGAGGATTTGGTGCTGCGGAGTCCGGTGCCGAATTTTACAATCACGCGGTCGGAGGATCAGCAGCAATTTTACATTCGCATGTATGACGCATCGACACCGCCGAAGTATTCGCGGATTTCGGCGGCGATTTATACCAACGTGCCCACATCATAGGTGGGCGGGTGCGCAGGCAGTGGGCGCAGGGCCGCTGCGCGGTGCATGCACGAGGCATGTACGGGATGAGGGGCGGAGCAATGTACGAATTCGAAGCGACAGTGTTGTCGGAACTTGCGATGTTGAAGAGTCAGATGGCGGCGCTGCTGGGCCAAGGACAACCGGGACGGTTGACATCGATGGAAGAGCGATTAGAGCGGCACGAGTTGTACTTGCAGCGGATCAAAGGCTTTGCTGGGGCGGTGTTTGTTTTGACAGCGGTGTTGCACGCGGCGATTGATTATCTCTGGCGTTGAGGCTGGGGAGATTCTGATTCAGTACGGATCGTTCCCGCAGCGGCTCAAGCTGCACTGCAATGCTGGACGTACGGATGGGCGAAAGCCCATCCCCTTCCTGAACCCTGTCCCGCCCCTTCAAAACGCAGACTTGTTCCGAGGCTCCCTAGAACATTTTGGGTGCGAGGGATCGCGGTTGCGAAGGGGTGAGATTTTCCACTCTAGCCACAAAGAATGCGGCGAGAATGGGGCACCAAAAATTTTGTGAAGACAGGACGTGAAAACACACCCAGTAGAGATGTCAGGGTGCAGCGATAGCCTGCGGCAATGCCGCGGGCATTTTATTGGGAGCGGCTGCTCTGGTGGCTTTGCGGCTGGCGCAGCGCATTGTGAAGGAATCGGGTGAATGTATGCGAGCAGGACGATTGATCTCACAGTTTTCGACGGAGGCTGGATGGGGATCGGCGGCGATTCGGTATTTGTCAAACAGCAATGTTTCGCATGTGGATTTGGTGATTGAAGAAGAGAGAAATCTTGGCGGTGTGACGTTGAAAAAAGGATGGCTGCTGGGTGCCCGCTTGCATGGGGGTGTTCAGCAGCGTCCTCCGGGGTATGCGCAGTTTACGTATGTGGTGCGTGTAGCCGTAGAGGTTCCCGATGTGGATGCGGCGTATGCCTTTGCGGCACGACAGCTGGGCAAGCCGTACAACAAGCGCGCTATTGCGGACTTTTTTTTGCATCGCAGCCGCGCGTTTACAGCAGAGCAGCCCGCATGGTTTTGCGATGAGCTGAACTATCAGATTGTGGCAGCGGGTGGGTTGCTGTTGTTGGGTACGGAGAATCCGCTGAATTTGACTCCGCAGGAGGAATTGCTGAGTCCGTATTGGAAGAAGGTGCAGGAATGATCGAGCAATGCAAGGGATGGTGGGGTGGGTATCGTGCGTCGACACACGCGGTGGCTGGAGTGCTGACGGTGTTGCAGGCGGCGTACCTGGCGGATGCGGACGTACAGCATCTGGCGCATCAGATCCTGGGCGCGCATCCGATGGTGCAGGCACTGTGCGGGTACTGCCTGGTGGTGGTGGCTCTGTACCGCAATGGCGCGACGCGGGCAGACAAACAAGGAATGGAGAAAAACGATGGCAAATAAATTCGTGACCTTTTTGGAAGACTTGGGACACCTGTTTAAGGTGGGCGCTGAAAAGGCGCTGGCTGTGGAAGCCAAGCTATTGCCAATGGAGACGGCAGTGGCCGGCGCCGTGAGCATCGTGGATCCTGCGTTGGGTGGAACCTTTGAGGGCATTCTGAGTAGTGTGGTGAAGGTGGAACAAGTGGCCACGGCGGTAAATGCCACGCATGGAACTGGACAGCAGAAGCTGGCCACGGCGCTGCCGGAGGTGGAGCAGGCGATTTTGAGCAATCCGATTTTCAAAGGCAAGACGATTGCGAATTTGTCGCTGTGGAACTCGGCGGTTGAGCAAATTACAAGTGCGTCGGCACAACTGTTGAATGCAGTCGCCGCGACGAACGCGAGTGCGCCGAGAGGCTAAACTCCGCGTGGAAAGTTACCTCTGCGTCCGTGCATCTCTGGAAACGAACAGGGATGCACGGACGATTTTTGGTGCGGACAGAGATGCGTGATGGCGTCATGGTTTTGTGTATGCACAAACGCAGATTTCTTGGCTCACTACGCTTGGCCGGAATGACAGAGCATGTCTGCTGGATTCTGCCCTAGGGAAATTCCCGCCGGAAGCACAATTCCCCCTATAATTTGCATATGAAGCAAGCCCCGCTGGTTGGCGTGGTGATGGG
>JAJZMO010000302.1 GCA_021798235.1 Acidobacteriota bacterium
CAACCGCGTGGATGCGATGAATCACTACGGCATCGCGCGCGAGGCTGCGGCGATTTACAACCTGCCGCTGACGCCGCTCGATGTAGCGCTGCCGCAGGCCCAGCCTGCGCAGCAGTCAATTCCCATTCGAATTGGCGCGCCCGATCTTTGTGGACGCTTTGTTGCCCGCGTGCTGCGCGGGGTGACCATCGCTCCGGCCACGGCGGAGGTGGCGCAGCGCTTTGCGCTGCTCGAACAAAAGCCGATCAGCAATGCCGTGGACGCGACCAACTACACACTGCTGGCCATGGGGCATCCCACACACGCATTTGATCTGGACAAGATTGAAGGCGGCATCGTGGTGCGCCGCGCGTGCGATGGCGAGCGGCTGCGGCTGCTGGATGGCACCGAGCGCACGCTGGTGGCTGACGACTTGGTGGTGGCCGATGAGCGCAAGGCGCTGGCCCTGGCGGGCGTCATGGGCGGCTGGGAGACGATGATTACGCCGGAGACGAAGAACATTCTCGTCGAAGCGGCGTGGTTTGATCCAGCTAGCGTGCGCCGTTCGTCACGGCGGCACGGTTTGCACACGGACGCTTCACATCGCTTTGAGCGTGGTGCAGATTTTGCTGCGCCTCCTGTGGCTGCGGCCATGGTCTGCCGGTTGATTCTGGCCGCAGGCGGGCATTTGGAAGGCGATCTGGTCGACGTGATTGTGCCGGCGCAGGCAGCGCGCACCACGCTGCGCCCGGCAGTCACGCTGGCGCTGGCCGACGTGACGCGCATTTTGGGCCGCACGGTAGAAGAGCATCCGCTCGACGCGGCGACGGTCACACGCTACCTGACGGCGCTGGGCTGCCGCGTGGAACCTGCGCAGAATGGCAGCACGCAGCAAGTGCATCTGCCCAGTTGGCGGCTGGATGTGGAGCGCGACATTGATTTGATCGAAGAGATTGCGCGGCTGCACGGCTACAACCGATTTGCGAATACGCTGCCTGCCTTTGCGGGTTCCGTGGTGGAGCTGCCAACAGCGGCGCACGAACGAACTGTTCGCGGCAGGCTGCTCGCTGCTGGATACACGGAGGCGATTGCCAGCACATTTTGTTCGGCGGCGGATGCAGAGCGCTTCGCCGCAGCAGGCGCAGGTTCGATCCCGCTGGAAAATCCGCTGAGCGAAGAGGCTGGGCATCTGCGTCCATCGCTGCTGCCGGGCATGCTGGCCATGCTGGCGCACAACTTGAATCATGGCGTGGAGAGCGTGCGCCTTTTTGAGATGGGCACGGTTTTTTCGGGATCGACAGAGCGCGTGGTGGAGCGGCCCGCACTGGCGCTGGGCGCGACGGGCACGTTGACAGCCAGCGCGCAGAGCACGGCCCGCACCTTTGATTTTTATGACATGAAAGGCGCTCTGGAGCAGTTGCTATCGGCCTTTGCTGGAGCGCTGAGCTTTCACACCGCGGCAGAGAATGGCGGCCCGCTGCCGACCTGGCTGCATCCGGGGCGCTCGGCGCGTGTGGTCGTCGATGGAATCACCGTCGGCCACTTTGGCCAGCTGGCCAGCGCCGAGGCAGCCCAGCGCAAGTTGAAGCAGACGGTCTTTGTGGGCGAGTTGGATTTGCAGCGGCTCTTTCACTGTGCGCTGCGTCAGCCCGCCGTGCGAGCGCTCTCGCGCTTCCCGGCGGTGGAGCGGGATTTCTCCTTTGTCTTTGCCGACGCCGTGCGCTGGGAGCAGATTGCCGCCGCGTTAGCAGCGCTGAAGATCGCCGAGATGCGCGCGCCGCAGCCGATGGAAATCTTCCGCGACGCCAAGGGCAAGGCCGTGCCGCAAGGCCACTATTCTCTGTTGATGCGCACAACGTTTCAATCGCTGGAACGGACTTTGCGTGAGGATGAAGTGCAGGCATGGTCGGATCAGGTCATGGACGCGCTGACCCGGCTGGGCGGTGTGATCCGGGATGGCGTGAATATGATCGCGCCCCAACCGGCCCGCAAATAAAGGACTCTGGCGCTTGCGAAGGCGCGTGCTGCCGTGGACGAAGAGCCGGGCGCGAGCGCAAACAAATAATGGCGGATGAAGAAAGTATATTTTTCACCGCCGAACCCGCCAGTCCCGCGCTATACTGCGCGCAGAGCGGATGCAAAATCCCCTGGGGAGTTTTATGAGCACAGCCGCTGTACAAGAAGAGGTAAGCCTGGCCGCCGACACCTTTGCTGCGTTGGAGCAGCGCGTGGTGCGCACCATTGAGATGTTGCGCGCGGAGCGTCAATTGCGCGTGGCGGCGGAAAAGCAACTGGAGCGCGCCAAAGAGGAGCTGGACCTGCACGCGATGGAAGTGGAGGAGATGCGCAGTCAACTGGCCGCGCTGAACCAGGAACGCGATGCCGTGCGTCAGCGCGTGGAGCGTCTGTTGGCGAATCTGGACGCCATCGCCACGCCATGAAGCCGACTGCAAACCGGCCAGCCAAGGAGTCCAGGATGGAACCCATGCTCGACACAGCCACCGGCGAAAGCATTGTGGTGGACATCTACGACCAGACTTATCACCTGCGCGGCAGCGATCCAAAATATCTGGAGCAACTGGCGCGGCTGGTAGATGCGCGCATGCGCGCCGTGGCGCAGCAGGGCGCAACCGTGGATTCGTTGCGCGTGGCCGTGCTGGCTGCGTTGAACATTGCCGATGAGCTGGTGCTGTTGCAGCAGCGGCTGGATGCGCAGACGGGCCACATGCAGCAGACCTTGAAGAGCCGTGCCGAAACTCTGGCCGGAATGCTGGACGCCGTGCTGCAGGACGAGCGCAAGGCGGGATAGTCCGGAGGCGGCTTTTGTTTTCGAAGGGCCAGTTCCATTTGCGCACTTTTGATTTTTGCGGCAGTACCTTCGTGTTGCGCAGCGCTTGCCAATCCGCGGCGGGGCCGGTAGCATCCAAAGAATAGAAACCGGCCTGCAAAGCAGGTGCGGCGATTCACGCTGGTTGAACCTACATTCATTGAACAGGGGACTCGACTCGATCAATCGGCTCGGTGTGCAGTGTCCGCCAGTCCGGAATGCCTAAAGAGCCGCGGCGGGTTCCCACCGTCTTAGGACGGGTTCACCAGCGCATTGCTGCACGGCCCAGCGGGTCGGCTTTCTATTTTTCTGCCCGCAACAGGGGCGCTTTCGCAACCATCTTCTGACAACTTCCGCCATGCACCCACTCCTGTTCCAGATCGGCCCGTTCACGCTGCCCACCGAGGGCGCGAGCCTGGCCGTGGGTCTGCTGGCCGCGCTGGCGTTGGCGCAGGCCTCTGCGCGCCGCATGCAAATCGCGCAGGAGCAAATGTGGAACCTGAGCATGACCGCTGTGTTTGCCGCCTTGCTGGGTGCCAAGCTGGAATTGATTCTCTCCAGTGGCCGCGCATTTTTGCGCTACCCACTGTTGGTGCTCAGTCTGTCTGTTTTGCGTTCGCCCGCTGCTCGCTGGGCCGGATTGCTGACCGCGACGCTGGCCGCACTGGTCTATGCACGCATTCAGCGGATGCCGCTGCTGCGCACGCTGGACGCCGCAGCGCCCGCCTTGGCTCTGGGAGATGCTTTTGCCAATCTGGGCGCATTTGCCACGGGCGCGCAGTACGGCGCACCCACCGCGCTGCCATGGGGCGTTGTTTACCATAGTCGCTGGGCTGCGCTGTGGGCGGACACGCCGCTGGGTGTGCGTCTGCATCCGGCACAACTGTATCTGTGCGGATTGGATCTTTTACTGTGCGCGTTGCTGTGGTGGCTTCTGGTGCAGGCCCGACGGGCAGGAGAAACCTTTGGCGCGGGAATTTTTTTGTATGGACTGGCTCTGTACGGGGTGGAGTTGCTGCGCGGCGATGTCTCCTTTGTGCTGCTGCACGGGGCGCTCTCTTTGCGGCAAGGCATCGCCGTGCTGATGGTGCTGGTCGGCGCTCTGTTGTGGCTGGAGCGGCCAGCGCCACAGCCTGCCAACCCACATCGAGGCATTCATGCTGTCTGAAACGGAACCCATCGCCCATGCACGCTCGCTGACCGCCGGGGAAACATCCCTTGGCCAGCGGCTCGATCAATTTCTTGTGCAGCAGTGGCCCGATCTGAGCCGCGCGCGCGTGCAGCAATGGATTGTGCGCGGCTGGGTTCTGGTGAACGGTGCTCCAGCCAAGGCTTCGTTGAAGCTGCGTGGCGGCGAGCACATCTCCGTGGAAGGAGACCCAACGCCGGAGCCGATTCGCGCCGTGGCCGAGGAGATTCCGCTCGACATTGTGTATGAGGACGGCGACCTGGCCGTGATCGCCAAGCCTGCGGGCATGATGGTGCATGCCGGCTCAGGCGCGACCGAGGAGGCGCGCAGCCGTGGCACGCTGGTGAACGCGCTGCTGCATTATTTTGGCGATGCTGCTGCGCTCTCCAGCGTCTCTGGCCCGGTGCGGCCCGGCATCGTACATCGGCTGGACAAGCAGACCAGTGGATTGATTCTGGTGGCCAAGCATGATCAAGCGCATCGCAAGCTGGGCGAAATGTTTGCATCGCGCCGCGTGCATAAAACCTACATTGCTCTGGTGCATGGGCATGTCGCGCGCGACACGGGAACACTGGACGCTGCCATCCACCGCGACCGCGTACACCGCACCCGCATGACGACCAAGGGTGTAGGCGGACGCAGTGCCATCTCGCACTATCGTGTGCAGCAACGCATCAC
>JAJZMO010000184.1 GCA_021798235.1 Acidobacteriota bacterium
TCTTCCAGCTCCAGCGACAGCTCGGTTTTTTCATCGCGGTACTTGATGATGACTGGCGTCGAGAGCGACAGGCCCCAGTCCGCGCCCTGGCCGCGCTGGATGGGACGCGAGCCGGGAACAACAACGGCTCCGGCGGGAATGATGAGCGGTGCCTCCGCTGTGGCGCGCAGAATTTCTCCGCGCACGGTGTCATAGACCGGCGTGGAGCGCGTGAGGATGACGCCTGCGCCCAGCACGGCGCGCTGGCGAAGAATGGTGCCTTCATACACCCCGCAGTTGCCGCCGATCAGTGCGTCGTCTTCAATGATGACCGGGCTGGCATTGACCGGCTCTAGCACGCCGCCGATCTGCGCCGCGGCGCTGATGTGTACACGCTTGCCCACCTGGGCGCAGGAGCCGACGAGCGCGTGCGAGTCAATCATGGTGCCTGCATCGACGTAGGCACCGGTGTTGACGTACATCGGCGGCATGCAGACCACGCCGGAGGCGATAAACGCGCCAGCGCGAATAGAAGAGCCGCCGGGAACGATGCGTACCTGATCCGCAGCGGAAAAACGCCGCGCGGGATAGGTGTGCTTGTCGATGAAGGTTAGGTCCGTGCCGGAGGAGGTGAGCCGGCCCAGCCGGAAGCCGAGCAGGATGCCACGCTTGACCCAGGCGTTGACGCGCCAGCCGATGCGGGAGGCCGCATCCGGCGCTGCGGAGCGCAGCGTGCCGGTTTCCAGAGCCGCGCGCAATTCAAGAAAAGCGGCCTCGGCCTGTGCGTCACCGACGGCGGCGGCTCCGGCGGCAAAGGCGGCTTCAATGCGGCGTTCGAGCTGAGAGAAATCTGTGGTCACGGGAGCAGGCCCAATTCTTCCGCCAGCATCCGCAGCCGTTCGCGCGTGGCGGGTTGCACGGGAACCATGGGTAGGCGGTAATTTTCTTCGATGCGGTGCATCAGTGTAAGTACACACTTGATGGGGCCGGGATTGGTTTCGATGAAGTTGCCGGTCATCAGCGCGTAACAGCGGCGATGCAGCGCGCGCGCCGTTGCCCAGTCGCCGCTGAGTGCGGCAGTAACCATCTGTGCCATCTGCGCGGGGATGGCATTCGATGCGACGGAGATGACGCCCGCGCCACCGACCGCGATGACGGCCAGCGCGATGTTGTCATCGCCGGAGAAAACGCGCAGCTGCGGCGGAGCGATATGAATCAGCTCGGTGATTTGTTGCAGATTGCCGCTGGATTCTTTGACCGCGACGATGTTGCCCAGTTCGGCCAGGCGGAGGGCGGTTTCCGGCAGCAGGTTTGCGCCCGTGCGTCCGGGAATGTTGTAGAGCATGACGGGCAGGTGCGTCGCCTCTGCAATGGCGCGGAAGTGCAGATACTGGCCCTGCTGCATGGGCTTGTTGTAATACGGATTGGCGGTGAGCACGCCGCTAAGGCCGTGAATGCGTTTGAGCAACTGCACGCGGCGCACGGCCTCTTGCGTGGAGTTGTGTGTGCAGCCTGCGAGGACAGGAACACGCCCGGCTGCGGCTTCAATCACCAATTCAATCACGCGCAGCCATTCCTGTTCGCTGAGCGTGGGCGCTTCGCCGGTGGTGCCACAGGGAAGCAAAAAGTTCACGCCGCTTTGAATCTGCCACTCCACCAAAGCGGTGAGCGCGGCCTCGTCGATGCTGCCATCGGCGCGGAAGGGCGTGACCAGCGCGGTGCCGCAGCCAGCGAGTTCCATTCCGATTTTTTGCGCGTGCGTGGGCATGGCCAAGGTGCTCTCTTTGGAGTTTATCAGCGAAGGCGGCTAGAGAATCTGCGGAAAAACTTCGCTGAAGTCGTAGCAGCCGGTGCGCGTGGAGAGCCACTCCGCTGCGCGAACGGCTCCGACGGCGAAACAGCGGCGCGAGTGAGCCACATGCTCGACGGAGATGCGCTCCTCGTCCGTGGTCAGGTCCAGGCGATGCAGGCCGACGGCGTCGCCTTCGCGGTGCGAGGTGATTTCGACCTTCGCGCCAAAGGGGGTTGCCTGAAGCACGGATTGCAGCGAGAGCGCCGTGCCGGAGGGCGCGTCTTTTTTGGAGACGTGATGGGTCTCTTCAATGTGAAAGTGGAAGCCGCTGGCCTCGCGGCCCAGCAGGCTGGCCACTCGGTTGAGCAGTTGCACGCCAAAAGAAAAGTTGGTGCCGTAGAGCAGGCCAGCGTTTTTGCGCGCGGCCAGCGAGCGCATTTCGTCCAAGTGCGCGTACCAACCGGTGGTGCCGATGACGACTTTGGCTCCGGCGGCGAGGCAGGCGCGCAGGTTGGGCACGGCGGCTTCGGGCGTGGTGAAGTCGATGACGGCGTCAAAGGTGGTCAGCAGCATGGGCGTCAACGCGGTTGCGCCGTTGTTCTCGTTTTCATCCAGCGCATGCACGCTGTGGTTACGCTCGCGTGCGACGGTGGCGACGAGACTGCCGGTTTTTCCTCGGCCCAAAACCAGAATGCGCATGAAGAATGCTCCGGGTGAAGGTTAGTGCTTGGCCGCGGTTTGCAGCCGTGCGGCGTCGCGTGCAGCCACGTCGAAGATGGCCGGGTCGGGATCCTGAAAGAAGTGCTTGTGCAGCGATTGCACGGCCTCTTCCACGTCGCTTTCCTCCATCATGAAGCTCATATTGATCTCCGACGCGCCTTGCGAGATCATGCGCACGTTGACGTGGCGGATGGCGTTGAAGACCTGCGCGGCGATGCCGGCCTGGCCGCGAATGTTTTCGCCGACCATGCAGATGAGCGCCTTGCGGCCTTCATACTTCACCTCGGCCAGCTTGCTCAGATCTGCGGCGATCTGCGGCAGACGTTCGTTGGAGTCCACAGTGAGCGAAACGCTGACCTCGGATGTGGAGACCATGTCCACCGGGCACTTGTGTCGGTCAAAGACCTCAAAGATGGCGCGCAGATAGCCGTGCGTCATCAACATGCGGCCTGCAACTACGTCGATAATGGTGAGCTTGCGTTTAACCGCGATGGACTTGAAGGGATTGCGGCAATGTGGCGCCTGCGCTGCGATGAGCGTGCCGCCGTTGTCTGGATTTTTGGAGTTAAGCACCCAGACGGGAATATTTTTTTGCACAGCGGGCAGAATCGTGGCCGGGTGCAAAACCTTTGCGCCGAAGTAGGCCAGCTCTGCGGCCTCTTCAAAGCTGATGGACTTGACGCGCAGCGCATCGGCGCAGAGGCGCGGGTCGGTGGTCATGATGCCGTTGACGTCGGTCCAGATTTCGATCGAGCTGGCATCCAAGCCGCGCCCGACCAGTGCGCCGGTAAAGTCGGAGCCGCCGCGTCCCAGCGTGGTGGTGACGCCCTCCGCAGTAGCGGCGATGAAGCCGCCCATGACGGGAATTTTTTTCTGGTTGAGCAGCGGACGAACGTGGCGCGTCAGGTTCTGCTCGGTTTCCAGCTCCAGCGGAACGGCGCGGCCATGCTGTGAGTCGGTGATGATGCAGGTGCGCGCATCGACGTGCGCGCCGTCCAGACTGCGTTGCGCGAAGTAGTCAGCAATGATGCGGCTGGAGAGGCGCTCACCGTGCGAGACGACCAGATCCAAGGTGCGCGGGGTTAGCTCCTGCACGGCGGCCAGGCCGCGCAGCAGGTCTTCGAGTCCGTGGAATTGCTGTTCCAGCCACTCGATGAGCGCTTGCAGCGCTGCGCCGGTGACGAGCGCGGCGGCGGTCTCCATGTGGCGATGGCGCAGGCGCGCGCTGATGGCCAGCGAGCCGGCTCCGTCTCCGCGTTCGGCTGCCTGAGCTGCGGCGATCAACTGATCGGTGACTTTGGACATGGCGCTGACGACGACGACAGGGGCTAGGCCCTTGGCGCGGCGACCGGCCACGATCTCCGCTGTGCGCTGAATGGCTGCGGCATCCTCAACGGAGGTGCCACCAAACTTCATGACGACGATCTTCATGCGCGCGCTCCCGTAGCGGTCTGGGCTGCGCCTGCGGGTTGCAGTTTGCCCTGTGCGGCCAGCCATTCCGCGTTCAGCAGCGCCGCTCCGGCAGCGCCGCGAATCGTGTTGTGGGAGAGCACGGTGAACTTCCAATCCAGAAGCGAGCATGGGCGCAGGCGGCCCGTAACAGAGGCCATGCCGCGTCCGCGCATGCGGTCCAGCCGCGGCTGCGGGCGATCGACGGCGCTGTCAAACTCTACTGGCTGCTCTGGCGCTGTGGGCAGGTTCATGCCGCGCAGCGGTTGAAACTCGCGCCATGCGGAGAGAATCTCTTCGCGCGTGGCCGACTTGCGCAATTGAATGCTGACGCTCTCGGTGTGGCCGTCTTCAACGGCGACGCGGTTGCAGTGCGCGCTGACCTTGGCGTCGAGATGCGTGATTTGCCTGCCGTGCAGCTTGCCGAGCAGTTTGCCGGTTTCCTCTTCGAGTTTTTCCTCTTCATTGCGAATGAAGGGAACGACGTTGCCGAGGATGTCCAGCGAAGGCACGCCGGGGTAGCCTGCGCCGCTGACGGCCTGCATGGTGCTGACAAAAACAGCGCGTATGCCGAAGCGCTCTTCAATCGGCTTGAGCGCCAGCACCAGGCCGATGGCCGAGCAGTTGGGATTGGTGACGATGTAGCCGCCACTGGATTTGCGCCAGCTTTGCTCTTCGATCAGCGCGAGGTGGTCGGCGTTAACCTCTGGAATGACCAGCGGCACGT
>JAJZMO010000338.1 GCA_021798235.1 Acidobacteriota bacterium
GCCCGCGATAAACTCACTCTGCTTGCCCATCTGCTTCAGCGTGCGCGTCAGCGCTGCGCCGCCGCCGTGGACCACGGCGACCTGGTTGCCGTCCTTGGCCATTTCCGCAATGGCCTGTGCGCAGGCCTGCAGTGTGGCTGCATCTTCAATCGCGCGTCCGCCAATCTTGACTACATATCTCATAGCAGTCCCTCGTGCTCTGGCCAGCCAAAAAGCAAATTCAAATTCTGCACCGCCTGGCCCGCAGCGCCTTTCAATAAATTGTCCAAACAGGAGACCACGATCAGCCTCTGTTTATCGTGCGCCAAGGCAAAGCCAATGTCGCAGAAGTTCGTATGCGCCACATGCTGAATCTGCGGCAGGCTTTCGCCATGCAGCCGCACCATGGGCGATTGCGCGTAGAAGTTGCGGAAGCACTCGGCAATCTCTGCCGCCTGCCGTGGCGAGCGCAACTGTACGTAGAGCGTGGCCAAAATGCCGCGCGGAATCGGCAGCAGATGCGGCGTAAAAATAATCTGTTGCGGCTGCACGTTCAGTTGCTCCAGCAACTCGCCCGTGTGCCGGTGGCCAAAGGCAGCGTAGGCCGACAGATTGTCCGCCGCGTACATAAAGTGCGTCTTGGCCGAGGGCGCTTTGCCCGCGCCAGAGACGCCGGACTTGGCATCGCAGACCAGTCCGCGCTCCAGGTCTGCCCAGCCAGCGCGCACCAGCGGGGCCAGGCCCAGAATCACCGCTGTCGCATAACAGCCGGGATTGGCCACGACCTGCGCGCCTTGAATCGCGCTGCGGTGCAGTTCGGGCATGCCGTAAACGGCCCGCTGCTGGATGGATGTGGCCAGCGCAGCGTCGGCGTCTTCAAATTTGTAGACAGCGCGATTCTCTGGCCGCTGCAGACGCCAAGCGCCGCTCAGGTCAATGACGCGCACGCCGTGTGACAGCAGACTGGGCACCCAGGAGCGGGATTGCTCATGGGGCGTGGCCAGAAAGACCACATCCACGCCGCGCTCCCGCAGCGCCGCCCAGCGGAATGGCTCCACGCGCAGGCTGCCCGTGCCGTTGTTGTCTGCCAGTTGCGGATGCAGCGCCGTCAGCGCTACGGACTCCTCAGCGTCCTCGCGGCCAAAAAAGATGGGCGCGCACCCCTGCAATTTCGGATGGCGCAGCAGGAGCCGCGCCAGCTCCGCGCCTGCGTAGCCACTGGCTCCAAAAACCGCCGTCTGCGGTGTGTGTGTCTGGGTCATCATGCTTCCAATAGCTTCTCCAGCCGTTGGCGCAATTGCCCGGCCAGTTTTTGATCTTCACAAATAATCAGCACCGTATCGTCTCCGGCAATGGTGCCCACCACCTCCGGCAGCCGCTCGCGGTCCAGGGCCGCGGCCACCGGCTGCGCGCTGCCCGTGGCCGTGCGCACAACAATCTGGTTCAGCGCCTGCCGCACATGCAGCCCAAAGCTGGAAAACACCTCATCGGCAGAGGGCAGCTCTGCATCCACGGCGGCCGCGCCATTGGGGAAGGCGTAGCCGTTGGGGCCTTTGTACAGGCTCAGCTCGTGAATGTCGCGCGAGAGCGTCGCCTGCGTCACGTCAAAGTTGCGGCGGAGCAGATTGCGGCGCAGCTCATCCTGGCTGAAGACCGGAGTCTCCGTCAGAATGGCGCGAATCGCATTGTGGCGATGGGCCTTCATCGTTTGCTGGCTGGCGCGGCTCATTTCTCTCGGTGGATCGGCACGGAGCGGGGAGTGCGGCTTGCCGATTGGGAATTTGGTCTTGCTGCATCTGGGCGGTGCTGTACCTGCCGCAGTGCATAAAGATACATATTTAATGTATAAATATACACCGAGATTGTCAAGTGGAAAACGAGGATTTTTTTTATCCCTTTTTTCTCGAACGACTGGCACCGGGAGTGCCTCTCGACGTACTCTTGCTGAGATCAAAAAAATTCCAAAGAAATGGTACGGACGCGCGGCCATGTTCAACCTGACAACGATCAATGATGTGTTCCTGCTGGTGGCGCACCGTGAAGACGCCACGGCCGTGCTGTGGCGCGACACCGCTGGCCAGTGGCAGCCGATTCCAGCGCGCCATCTGTACCACCGTGTGCGCTCGATGGCTCATGCCTTGCAAAGCTGGGGCATCGACAAAGGAGATCGCGTGGCCATTCTGGCGGAAAACCGCTGGGAGTGGGCCGTGACGGATTTTGCCGTGCTCGCTCTGGGTGCGATCGATGTGCCGCTCTACCCCACGCTGACTCCAGAGCAGATCGCCGCGCAACTGGCCGACTGCGGAGCCAAGGTGATCGTTGTTTCCAGCGAGCAGCAGCTTGAAAAAGTTCTCTCTATCCGCGCACGCACTGCCTTGGAGAAGATCGTCGTCATGGATGCTGGGCCGAAGTTGCCGCAGGCCATTCCCTTTGCGGATTTAATGCCGGCCCTCTCCACATCCGTCCCCGGGCCGCGCCTGGAGCGGGATGCGGAGTTTGACCGCCGCGTGGCCAGCGTACAGCCGCAGGACGCGGCCACCATCATCTACACCTCGGGCACCACGGGCGAATCCAAAGGTGTGTTGCTGACGCATGGAAATATCGCCTCCAACCTGAACCACTCGACCACGCTCTTCGGCTGGGGCGCGCAGGATGCCTGCATCTCGTTTCTGCCGCTGTCGCACATCACGGCGCGGCATCTGGACTACGCCCTCTTTGGCTATGGAGCCACGCTGGCCTACTGTCCGCAATTTGATTTACTGCCCGCGGCCATGCGCGAGGTGCGCCCGACGATCTTCGTCGGCGTGCCGCGCGTCTACGAAAAAATTCGGCAAGAGGTGCTGCGCCGCGCCGGGGAATCGGTCGTGCGCAATGCGCTGTTGCACTGGGCGCTCGGCTGCGGCACCACGCAGCGGGAGATCGTGCAACGCGGGCAGACCCCCAATAGCCCGGCATGGAAGCTGGCCAACCGGCTGGCCTTCGCCAAGATTCGTGCCGGTTTTGGCGGGCGCGTGCAGTACTTCATTTCTGGTGGAGCGCCGCTGGGCCTGGACGTGGCCAACTGGTTTCTTGACGCTGGCATTCGCATCTTTGAAGGTTACGGATTGACGGAAACTTCGCCCGTGATTGCGTTGAACAATCAACACACGTATCGGATCGGCTCGGTGGGCCGCGTACTGCCGAATGTGGAGGCCAAGCTGGCCGCAGATGGAGAATTGCTGGTGCGCGGGCCATCCATCTTTACCGGTTACTGGCATAAGCCGGAGCCGACCGCCGAGGCCTTCACCGCCGACGGATGGTTCCAGACCGGCGATATTGCCCGCATCGACGAGGAAGGTTTCCTGTTTATTACCGATCGCAAGAAGGAATTGCTGAAGACCTCTGGCGGCAAGCTGATCGCGCCCCAGCCCATCGAGGGCAAGCTGAAGGCCAATGTTCTGGTGGGTCAAGCCTGCGTCGTTGGCGATCGGCATAAGTTTGCCGCCGTGCTGATCTCGCCCAACTTTGTCGCGCTGGAGGCCTGGGCCAAGGCCAAGGGCATCGCTGCTCCCGATCGCGCGGCGCTGGTCGCCCACGCGGATGTGCGGGCTGAGTACCAAAAAATTCTGGACGAAGTGAATGCCACGCTGGCTCGTTTTGAAACGCTCAAGCGCTTTCATTTGGTGGCAGAGGAGTGGACGCTCGAAGGCGGCGAGCTGACGCCCAGCATGAAGCTGAAGCGTCGCGTGGTGCTGGAGCGTTACGCGCAGGCCATCGCCAGTCTCTACGTTGATGAGGACTCTGCCCACGGCTGAGCCTCTTCGGCCCGTGTGACCCCAAACACGCCCATCCGCTCCCCATCGCACATCTGCCACGCACTGGCTTCGGTTATGATGATCTTTGGAGTTCCAAAGCATGAAGCGGTTTCTCAAATCTCTGACGGTCGTGTTGCCCGTGGTGTGTCTGCTCTTGGCCTCTAGTGTGTGCCGGGCTAAAGCACATGGACAAAAGGTGCATATTCACGGCTATTTGATTGACAACTCCTGCTGGAATGAACGTGACGGCAAAGACGTACACTCCTTGCTGCGCGAACACACCAAGGAATGCCTGCAAATGCCGGATTGCGCGAAAAGCGGCTATGCCATCGTGACCGATGCCGGTTCTGTGTATCCGCTGGATGCAGAGAGCAACGCCAAGGTGACGGATTGGATTGCCGCCACGCAACGCGATGACGATTGGCAGGTGGACGCCAAAGGTCTTTGGCTGGATGGCAAGCTGACCATCAAAAAAATTGAGTTGCAACGCGCGTCCAAACACTGAGCGTGTACGCAGAACAGGACTGGCGCTCGCTGAACAGGTAATTGCAGGCGGCGGCGTGGTGAGTCGTAACAGTATTACCCAACTAAAACATCCCTAAAGGAGAATGCAAGATGCGGATTGGTGTGCTGACAGGTGGAGGCGATTGCCCTGGATTGAACGCGGTGATTCGAGCCGCAGTGCGGAAGGGAATCTTCCACTATGGCGATGAGTTTGTCGGCTTTATCGAAGGCTGGCGCGGAGTGGTGGAAGACAAGACCATGCCGCTGACGATTGACACGGTTTCCGGCATTTTGCACTTGGGCGGAACCATTCTGCGCACCTCGCGCACCAACCCGCGCAAGACCGAAGGCGCCATCGACAAGTGCCTGGCCACCATCGC
>JAJZMO010000022.1 GCA_021798235.1 Acidobacteriota bacterium
CAACCTTGCCCGAAGTCGAACGGCGCTTGCAGGAAGCGGATCGCAAACTCAAGGCACTGGCCCAGGGCGACCACGCCGCCGTGCAGCAGGCGTATGCCCGCATCCAACATCAGACGCGGGCGGTGGACGAAACTCTGGCACAGCTGCGCGACGCGGCGGCAAGGCTGCGAGAAACCGCCTCGGGACTTCTCCTGGACGACTGGCTACCACAGCATTTCGGAGATACCGAGACCGACCTGCTTGCGTGGCGGGCAGATGCGGATGCCCTGCTGGCACGGGCCCGACAGAGACTGGAGCAGGAAGCCGACACGCTGGAGCAGGGAGCGAGCAGGTTGGAGGGCGATGCGCGGCTTGCCGCATGGCGGGCTCGTACGGCCCCCGCGCGCGAAGCGCATCAACAGTTGCAGGCCCAGCTGGCGGCGCAAGGAGTGGCCGACCCGCAGGCCTTCGCCCGCCTGACCCAAGAACGCCAGCAACTGGAGGTGCAGGCGAAGACACTGCGGCAGTTGCAAACGGATCGCGCTAGGCTGGAGGCAGACAACAAGGCCCAGCAGGCTCTGATTGTCCAACGCAGGCAGGCCATGACCCACCAGCGGCAAGACTTTCTGTCAAAAAAACTGCAGAAGAACCCCCATGTGCGCATCAGTGTCATCCCGTTCGGATTCGACTCCACAGCCATCGAGCGCAGCCTGCGCGACTTGCTCGATGTGAAAGACGAACGCTTCGTTGACGACATTCTCACCGGCGAGAATGGCCAGGCTCGCTCGGGGCTGGCCTACGACATCGCAACAGCCGACGAGCCAGACAAGATGGCAAAACTGGAGGCCGTGCGCCACGGGCTCATCGAGCCTTCCGAAATGCTGGGCGGACATTTCCGAAATTTTCTGAAGAAAAAGGCCGACAAGCCAGAATTCGCGGACCATGTGCTGACATGGTTCCCCGAGGACGACCTGAAAATCGAATACCAGCGCGATGGTCGGTGGCATGCCATCAGCGAAGGCTCCCAAGGCCAGCGGTCGGCGGCGCTGTTGGCCTTCCTGCTCGCCTTCGGTGAGGAGCCCATCGTGCTTGACCAGCCCGAGGACGATTTGGACAACCACCTCATCTACGACCTGATCGTGCAGCAGATCCGCGAGAACAAGCTGCGCCGACAACTGATCGTCGTCACCCACAACCCCAATGTGGTGGTCAATGGCGATGCGGACCTGGTACACGTGATGGATTTCAAGGGTGGACAGTGTATCGTGGCACAAAGTGGCGCGTTGCAGGAGAAGGCCGTGCGCGATGAGGTTTGCCGGGTAATGGAAGGCGGCCGAGAGGCCTTCTCCCGGCGCTGGAAGCGCCTGGGCAGAGAGGTCTGAGATGCTGGGTACCCGTGCGGAATTGATCGAGAAGATTCGTCTGGGCGAGGACAGCTTCCTGGAGCTGAAGGAGGTGAGGTTTGCCGGCGGCAAGGTGCGTGGTCCTTCACAGGAGGATCTGGCCGACGAACTCGCGGCCTTCGCCAACAGCGCGGGTGGGGTGCTACTGCTGGGCGTGCAAGACCAGCCGCGCGAAGTTCTGGGCATCCCGCTGGAGCAGCTGGACGCCGTCGAGGCGCGGGTGCGGCATGCCTGCGAGGATTCGGTGAAACCGCCCTTGGCGCCGCTCATCGAGCGCCTGACGCTGCCCGATTCGACCGGCACGGATCTGCCGGTGCTGCGCGTGGAGGTTGCGCGCAGTCTGTTCGTGCATCAGAGCCCCGGGGGATATTTTCATCGCGTGGGGTCATCGAAGCGACCCATGCTCCCGGACTATCTGGCGCGCCTGTTCCAACAGCGCAGTCAGTCACGCCTGATCCGTTTTGACGAAACGCCCGTGCCGCGAGCATCGCTCACCGATCTGGACGAGGCGCTGTGGCGGCGTTTTGTTCCCGCGAGAAGCGCGGATTCGGGAGAAGTATTGCTCAGCAAGTTGGCCATCGCCGCGCAGGAGGAGCAAGGCGTCTGGCGCCCGACGGTGGCGGGATTGCTGATGGCCAGCCGCGAACCACATCGGCATCTGCCCGGCGCGTTGATTCAGGCCGTCGCCTATGCGGGGACCGGCATCGTGCCGACGGGAGAATCGGTGTATCAACGCGACGCCCAGGATCTCACCGGCCCGCTGGATGAGCAGATTCGCCTGGCCTGTGCCTTCGTGCGCAAGAACATGCAGGTGGCGGCATTCAAGCGTGCCGACGGGGGGCGGGTAGACAAGCCTCAGTACGACATAGCCGCCGTGTTCGAGGCCGTGGTCAACGCGGTGGCACACCGCGACTACTCGATGGCGGGCAGCAAGGTGCGACTTCGATTGTTTGCCGACCGTCTGGAGCTGTATTCGCCGGGTATGTTGCCCAACACCATGACCCCGGAGAGCCTGCCCTTCCGGCAGGCCGCTCGCAATGAAGCGTTGACAAGCCTGCTCGCACGCTGCCCCGTCGGCGATGACGAACTTGCCCGCTATCGCACCCACATCATGGATAAGCGCGGCGAAGGAGTCTCGATCATCCTTGCTCGCGGCGAAGCTCTCTCGGGCAAGCGTCCAGAATACCGGATGAATGACGATAGCGAGTTGGTGTTAACTATTTTTGCAGCGGGTATGGAGCGAGACCCCCCTGTCTCATGATAGCTGTCGGGGGAGAGTCATGGGCCTCCTTGGTCAACCTCTCAACACGAGCGGAAACTTCAGTCTGGATTTGCATGATTTGCTGCCAACATATTCATGATCAGGCGGATCAGCACATCCTTGTCTTTGGGGTCCGATTCCGCCACAAGGAGGGCCAACGCGGCGAGGCCCACATCATTGACAACCAGTGTTCCATCCTCTCGCATCAAACGGCCATTCCGGTTCAAAAAGTCCAGAAAGAGCAACGCCGCACTGCGTTTGTTGCCATCCGAAAAAGGATGATTCTTGATGACGAAGTACAGAAGGTGGGCGGCCTTGGCCTCGACTGTCGGATAGGCGGGTTGTCCAAAGGCGCTCTGATCCAGATTGCCCAGGATGGACAGAAAGCTGTCCCCGCGCTCCTGCCCGAAGAGACTTCCGGCCTCTCCGCGATGGATGAGGTCCGCCCTCAACAAGGCGATGATCTGTCGGGCCTCTTCTATCGTGGGCAATACGCCGCCCTCCTGCCCCGAAGGTTCCGTCAACAGGCCTTCGTCATAGCGCCAAAGCCAGAGGAAGGTCCGGGTGTAACTGGTGACGACATCCACAAGGCCCTTCCCGGACTCCCTTGACAGGGCTGGACTTTCGGCCGTCTTTCGGATCAGAAGCAACGCCTTTTCCAGTTCACGGGCATTGTCTTCGAATCTCTTCTGATTCAGGGTGTATCCCCGTAGAAGATGTTGTCTGAGAACCCCGGTGGCCCACTGGCGAAACTGCACGCCTTTTTTCGAATTGACCCGGTACCCGACTGAAATAATGGCATCAAGATTATAGTGTTTGATTTGGCGGGTTACATGACGACGGCCTTCTCGTTGAACTACCGAGGAATCCTCGGTAGTTGCCATCTCATCAAGCTCTCCTTCTGAATAAATCCGTTTGAGATGTAGACCGATATTGTCAGGACTGGTGTCGAACAGAAGAGACATTTGCTTCTGGCTCAACCAGACATTGTCCTGTTCTACTGTGACATTAATAGACCCATGATCGGTCTGGTATATGACGACATCCTTCATTCCGTCACCTCTCCGAGCCATTCGGCGATCTCCCGCAGGGCCTTCTTGAGTTCTGCATCGCCCTCCTCCGGACAACGCGGAGGAACCTACTTGAAAAAGAAACGATTGACGTTGGTCTCGTAACCGATCCGCCCGATCTCCTTAATCCTTGTCGGCCTGGAAGGAGTCGTCGATCCAGGCGTCGGGAACAGGGAGCGGGAGTCAAGCCCTCCCCCAGCCGATTCTGAATATCCCAAAACCTGGACCCGGCTTTCTCTTCCTCGATCGTGGCGATTGTTCCTTCATTGATGTGAGGCGCCATTCAAAGCGGACAGTAAACCTTGATCCGGCGATAGCCGAAGACCCGGCAGTCGGGCACGCGGCATCATTCCCCGTCTTCTGCCAAAGTGTCGATGTCGGCGCTCTGTCGTCTTTGTTCGTTGCTGATCGTTCGTCGCTTTTTGGCCTCATTGATGACCGAGACCCAAAGGCCGGGGACGTTGATCCGCTGGAGCTTGCCCCGTCGGTGTTCCGGCGGCTTGTGGGGCAGGATCCGGAGGGAAAAAGCTCCCGGCGTGCCCCCCTACCGGTTGGTGACCGTCTGGGAGCTCACCGGCTCCCACCCCCCGCCCAGGAATCGAAAGAGGGTGAACTGGCGCGAGACGGTTCCCGGGGGTCCCCAGGAGACGCTCCCCGAAAGCCCCTCGTACGACTTTTTGGCCTGGGCGGTCACCCCCAGGTGGTAGCGCGTGGTGAAGCCTTCCGAGAAAAGGGACGAGAGAAGGGCTCCGCAATCGTAGCTCTCGAGCATCAGAAGGTCGGGAGGCTTCCCGGAAAGGCTCCGGAGGCGGGCCAGGGTCCGATCGGCCTCGGGGGTTCCTCCCCGTCCTCCGGCGATCCGGTAGAGGTTCACCGGAGAGACGCTGTAGAGAGGGTTGTGGATGTCCGAGACCATATCCCAGTGGCGGCGCGCCATCAT
>JAJZMO010000284.1 GCA_021798235.1 Acidobacteriota bacterium
AATCTCCAAATCCATCTCCGCCTATGACATGACGGTGAGCGATGCGATCTATGGCCGCTGCCAGCGCTATGTTTCGCGCGAGCGGCTGGAGAGCATGTTGACGCATGAGCACTCCTTGAACCTGGAGCGATTGAGCGCTGCGCGCGGAGAAGACACGGCTTTCTTCGCCTTTGCCGACACCGTGGCGGCGCGCAATTATCAGGGCACCAACGAATGCCACGGCTGGATCGGCGTGCGCTATCAGCTGTACCCGCGCGATGACGACAGTCAGATTATTCTGCATGTGCGCATGTTGGACCAGGAGAATGACCAGCAGCAGGAGGCGCTTGGCATCGTTGGCGTCAATCTTTTGTACGCGGCGTTTTTTCTGGATCACAGGCCGCAGCAGATTTTGGAATCCCTACTGGACAACCTGACCACGGCGCGCATTGAAATCGACATGATCGAGTTCTCTGGCACGGCCTTCCGGCACGTGGACAACCGCGTGATGAGCCTGAAGCTGGTACAACTGGGTTTGACCGGCGCGGCCATGTTCGGGCCGAATGGAGGCGTGCTGCAACCGTCCGAGGTGCTGCACAAAAAGCCGATTCTGGTCGAGCGCGGCAGCTTTCGTCCCGTGACCAAAGTGAACATTGATATGCTGCGCTGTGCGCGCGAACGCTTTGTGGCCGAAGAAAACTTGCAGCCGGATTCGCTGGTGGAGCTGATGGAGATCACCATGCGCAACCTGCTGGTGGAAGGCAAGGTGGACCTGAACGACTTTCTTGCGCGCGCCGACATGCTGGCCGCCGCAGGCAAGACGGTGCTCATCTCCAACTACTTTGAGTATTACCGGCTGGCCGCGTATCTAACGCGCTACACATCCGGCCCGATTGCGTTGACGGTGGGCATTCCCAGCCTGCTGGATCTGTTTCAAGAAACGTATTACACCGGCCTGGAAGGTGGAATTCTCGAGGCCTTCGGCAGACTCTTCACCAAAGACCTGCGCATCTACGTCTATCCACTGCGGCAGAAAAATACGGACGAGCTAACCACCGTGGACAATGTGCAGATACCGGAGAAGCTGCGCAGTCTTTACAACTACATGTTGGAGCAGGGCAAGATGCGCCAGCTTTCAAATTACGACGAGAGCATCTTGCACATCTTCTCGCGCGACGTGATGCAGCGCATCAAAAACGGCGATCGCACGTGGGAAGAGATGGTTCCGCAGGAGATTGCCGCGCTGATTCAACGGCGCGGATTACTGGGCTATGTGAAGCCGGAGAGCCACTAAGATGCAGAGCAGCCAGGCAGCCGCGGCGCACCCTCATCCCGATGCGATTCTTGCAGGCGCGGGCATCATCGGGCTGGCGCTGGCCCTGGAGCTGCTGCGGCGCGGCCTCTCCGTCACTGTTGTGGAGCGCGGGCAGGCGATGAGTTCCGCATCGTGGGCAGCGGGCGGAATGCTGGCCGTCGACGATCCGCAAAATCCGCCCGCGCTGATGCCGCTTTGCAGGCTGAGCCGCACGCTGTACCCGGAATTTTTAGAGCGAGTGGAGTCGCTCTCTGGCCAGCGCGTGCCTTTGCGGACACAGCAGGCGCTGCAATACGTTGATGCGCGGGTATCGCATGGATTGCGCATGGCAACGCTCGACGAGATGGCATTGCTGGCACCGGGATTGCATCCGGGAGATTTGCAATTCGCGCTGCTGGAGGAAGGCAGCCTGGATCCGAATGATCTGCGCGCAGCGTTGCCAGCTGCCGTGCGTGCCGCAGGCGGCGTGATTCTGGAACAGACTGCGGTACTGGGCGTTGCCTCTGGAGCCAGCGGCGTGCGCGTGCAAACGGCCAGCGGCGTGTTGAGCACGGGCGTCTTCGTCAATGGCTGCGGGGCTTGGGCAGGCGAGGCTGCGCTGGGTGGTTTGCCGGTGGTGCCGGTGAAGGGACAGATGCTGAATCTGCACTGCGCGCCGGAACGGTTGCACTGCGTGGTGCGCGCACCGGGCGTCTATCTGATTCCGCGTGGCGAGGGCCGCGTCACCATTGGCTCAACGATTGAGGATGCGGGCTTCGACGAAACTGTGCGTGAGGCGAGCATCGCCGCGCTGGCAGAGAAAGCGCGCACGCTGGTGCCGGAGTTGCAGCCCCTGCCGCAGGCGGAACATTGGGCCGGGCTGCGTCCGGGAACTCCCGACGCGCTACCCGTGATGGGCGCGGCGGCGATGGAGCACTGCTGGCACGCAACGGGACATTACCGCGATGGCATTCTGCTGGCTCCGGCCACGGCGCGCCTGATGGCGCAGATGATTCTCGGCGAAACGCCAGAGATTCCCGTGGGAGATTTTTCGCCGCGACGATTCGCTGCAACAGGTGAACCGTTGCGCGCGGCCTCCTAAAAAAACAGCCGCAGGGGATGCAGGGCCTCCCACGCGGCTGCCTGGCGAGTTTTTGGCCTCGCCTACATCTTCATGTTTATGCCGTCTTTCATGCCGCCCATCACGCCGCCGGTCTTGGTGGCTTTGTTGATGTAGATGCTCTTGCGTTTGGCATTGACGGTGACATCCAGCTTGACGTTGTAGCCGTAGTCATCCTTGATGGAATCTGGATTTTCGATCGACCAGATGCGCTTGTGCGCGTCCACCAGCACGGGATGGTTGCCGTTTTCGATGCACTTGCGGACGCAGCCGACGCCATTGTCCATGTGCATGGCTCCGCATTTGGAGTCGCTGATGTAGCCGGTGAAGGTTTGCGTTTTTGCAGCTTGCGCGGCGCAGAGGGCAGCCGAGCCACCCAGCACCAAAGTCCATGCGATGCGAATCACAGTACCGTGTTTCATGCGAGACACCCCTTGGGATTTCTGCGGCCCGGTGCAGGCCGCACGTGTGCAAAGCCATGTTGCACCCATCGACCGATGCTTGGCAAGTGGCCGCGCACCAATGCGTGACGCGCATCACATTCAAAAAATTACTTGACCGATTCGCCTAGGGCACGCAGCGGATATCCATCGGGATCTTTGCCGCGCACACGCCGCCACCAGACCTGGCACGTGGGCACATTGACGGTAACAATGAAGAGTTTGCGCAACACATCCGATGGGCATTGCAACGGGCGAACTCCGTGCCAGGAATGCTCGGTTCTTGCAAAGAATAGGCTGCGATTGCCGCGTGGCATTAGAGAAGCGGCCACGTGCAGATCATCAAAGTCGGGCGCGGAATGGGCGCGAAATCGTCCGGCATCATCGAGCATCAAAATTTCTCCACCCCACTCCGGCTGCCAATCCTCTTCCGCGTTGAAATAGAAAATGTGCGTGGCCCTCTTGCGCCGCGCATCACAATGCGGCGAAACCGAGCATCCCTGCCAGGCGTAGTACCACTCCAAGGTAAGAATGTAGCGGCCTTGGCCTAGCATGCGCTGCAAAAAACTCTGGTAAGCCTCCCCGTGCAGCTCGCGAATGAACTTTGTCCAAGGCTCCGGCAATTGCATGGAGGAACGATAGTGCAGAATGTTGCGATCGTGCGGCCTTTGTCCATGCGCACGCTTGACGCCCACCTTGCGATCAAAGCTGGAGACATCGGGCAACGTGGCGCGGAGTTGTTCGTAGCCCTCCGGCGTCAACGTAGTATCCATGTGCGTCCAGGGATAGGGATGCTGCGTGCGAAAGGCTTCTGCGGAGGATCGAGTCAGTACTTCCGAATTGAGAAACTCCATGAATGCGTCCGGGACCTGTCCGAGCAGCGATTCTTGCCGCACCTCTCGATGCTTCCATGTTTCCGACGTAACATTCTGTGCGCATAATCACGTCTTGGCTGTGACGCATCCCACGGGATTACCGCGAATTTTCCGTCAGCGCACGCAACGCTGCCGCACGCAGTATGCTGACGCGGTGGCCACGGATCGTAATGATCTTTTGCTGCACCAGCTTTTGCAGACTGCGTGTCACGACTTCGCGCACGGATCCCAATCGTGCCGCAATCTGCGTGTGCGACAACGGCAGCGAAAATGAAACGCCATCCGCAATATCGGGGAGCTTGCGCTGAGCTTCGTCCAGCAACAATTGCGCCAGCCGCTGGCCCACATCTTTCAGCGCAAGCTGCTCAGCCAGTGCAGCCACGGCGCGCAGTTTTTTTGCCAAATGCTCCAGCGCCATCAACGCTGCCTGCGGATATTGCAATAGAAATTCGCGCACCACTTTGCCAGCCAGAAACAGAACCTCGGAGTCCTCCTCCGCCATGGTCGAGGAAGGATATACGCCCCCATCAAATACAGCCACTTCCGCCAGCACGCCGCCCGTATGCTCTACATGCATGGTCTGCTCGCGCCCGTCGGCATTCACACGAAAGGCACGCACGGATCCGTTCAGCACAACATACAAACCCAGTGCTGGCTCTTGCGCAGAAAAGAGTATTTGCCGTTGGTCGAGCTTGTGCTCCACGCCCTGCCGGGCCAGATCGCGCAACGCCAACGCAGGAAGATTCCGAAAAAGTGGTGATTGCGCCAGCGCGGCCATGCGCCGTTCGATGGACATGCTGCCATCATCCCGCATGCTGCATCAGTCCCGCAACTCGCACGATACTGCCATGCCGCATGTGCGTTAAGTCACTGAGGAGGATTTAGGCCAAAGACTAGCTTGAAATGCGACAGGAGCGTTTCGTCATGATCATCACAT
>JAJZMO010000322.1 GCA_021798235.1 Acidobacteriota bacterium
GCGCCCACGGCGGAGCGCGCCTCGCGGAAGGATGGGTCGTAAGGATTGACCAGCCGCAGATCCGCGCAGCCGAAGTTACTCATCGCGCGCGCGGCAGCGCCAATGTTGAGTGGATTGCGTGGTGCCACCAGCACCACACGCAGACGATCGAAGGCTGTTCCATCCATGACTTTGCGTAGCGAAGCCGATTATGCGCTACCCTTCCATTGTGCAGGACGGGCATCGGGCGGATCCAGATACCAGGGAATGTTGATAACCAGAATTCTTCCATCGCCCTTGAGCAGTAGAGCGACCTTTAGCAACTCCGCGCGCTGATTGTGCAGAAGATTTTGATACCAGCGGCGCACCACCAGCTCTGGAATCAACACGGCGATGGTGCGCGACGGATACTTCGCCTCCAAATCAAAGACAAATTGCACGATGGGCGCAATGATGAAGCGGTAAGGTGACCGCAGCAAGGTCAGTTTGGGCACGGGCTGCTGCGCCGCTCGCAGCGGCGCTGCAACGATGCGCTCCCACTCCCGGTTCAGCGTCGTCTCGTCTTCGTCGGTGGCAACATGTACGGCGTAAATCTCCGGCGAAATCGAGAGTGCAAATCGCATTCCATTTTCCGTGATGCGGCTCCAATGATCGATGGGGATCACCACAATGGGCGGCTCCTCATCACTGAGAGTGAGTGGCGCGCGATATTCCGTGAGCCGGGCGACACGCTTGTAATGGCGGTGAACCATCTGCATGAGCACGATCAGCAAGGGAATCAGGAGCGCTGTGACCCACGCGCCATCCATAAACTTTGCGATCAGCACCACCACCGTGGTGATGCCGGTGGCTAGCGCGCCGATGCCGTTGACGATCATGCGTTTCTGGCTGCCCGGGCCGCGATGCTTGCGCCAGTGCATCACCATGCCAGTCTGGGAAAGCGTGAAGGCCAGGAACGCGCCGATTGCATAGAGCGGAATCAGCCGGTCGGTGATGCCGCCAAAAAGGATCAGCAAAAATCCTGTTAAGAAGACCAGTGCGAAGATGCCGAAGGAGTAGAGCAATCGTCTGCCGCGCAGCACAAAAACATGCGGCAGATAGTTGTTGAGGGCAATGGCGCGTGTGAGCCGGGGAAAGTCTGCAAAAGCCGTGTTGGCAGAAAGCGCCAGCACCAGCAGGATGGAGCCAATCGTCGTGTAGTAAAAAATTCCACGGCCCATCACCGCCAGCGTCAATTGTGAAAGCACGCTTTGGTAGTGTCCGCCGGTTGGATCCGTGGCTCCAATGTTGTAGGCGCGGCACAGCAGCGCGATGCCCGCCAGCAGAACGGTCAACAGGGCAATGATGACGGTCAGAGTTTGCTTGGCGTTTTTCGTTGTGGGATCGCGGAAGGCTGTCACTCCATTGCTGACGGCTTCCACGCCGGTCATCGCGGTGCAGCCGCTGGCAAAGACTTTGAGCAGCAGCCATAGGCTGATCGCAGCGGTGGCCGGAGGCAGCGTGGCCGGTGCCAGCACGGCCACTGGATGGCCGCCGCTGGCCAGTGCGCGCTCCAGGCCAACGGCAATCACCGTGAACAGTGTGCCTACAAATAAATATGTTGGCAGCAAAAAAGCCACGCCCGTGTCATGCACGCCGCGCAGGTTCACCAGAGTGAGCAGCACCAGAATTCCCAGGCACAGGCCCAGCGTATGCGGCTGAAGCGCGGGAACAGCCGAGACCAGCGCGCCAACTCCTGCGGAGATGCCCACGGCGGCCGTCAGCACGTAATCGATCATGAGTGCGGAGGCGGCCAGCAGGCCCGCACCTGCGCCAAGATTTTCCGTCGCCACGGTGTACGATCCGCCGCCGTTGGGATAGGCCTCAATGGTCTGCCGATAGGAGAAGTACACAATCGTTAGCAGCAGCAGAATGATGGCGGTGATGGGAACAATGTAGTGCACGCCCAGAAGCCCCAGGGGCAGCAGCAGCGTCAGCGCTGCTTCCGGGCCGTAGGCGGCGGAGCTGAGCGCATCCAGGCCGAAGATAGGGATGCCAGCGATGGGGCCAACGTGCTCCGCGCGATCTTCAGAGGAGGCCAGCGGACGGCCAAAGAGAACATCCAGAATTTGCATCAAAGTGCTCCATTCATTTCGCGGCGGAATCGGCCGTGTATCCGTTGGTGCTGCCAGCATACCAAGAAACAAGCGGCCAAAATTGTGCTGTGCTTTGGGGCGGATAAATGTGGAATGGAGAGGTCGGCAAGATTCGCGGTTCAGGATTCGCTATCATGGTGGAGAAGTATCTTCGCGACCGGCTCAGCTTCCGGCATGGATCAAAATGCAAAATTTTTTCAGCTATTTTTCCATCGGATTCAGCACGCTCTTTCCGCTCATCAATCCGGTGGGTTCGGCCCTCATCTTTCTGGGTGTGGCTGGCCCGGCGGAGACCAGCGTCTACAAGCGTCTGGCGCGCAAGATTGCACTGATCACCGTGCTGTTTTTGCTGACGATTGACTTTGTCGGCTCCTTCATTCTGCGCTTTTTTGGCGTCTCGCTTCCCGTGGTGGAGGTGGCTGGCGGGCTGGTCATCGCCTCAATGGGCTGGAAGCTGTTGAATGAGCCGGACCGCCCGGTGGCCGAGTCGGCCACGCCTGCCCCCACATCGGTGGCCTCGCTGGATGCGCGCGTCTTCTATCCCTTTACCTTTCCCATTACCGCAGGGCCGGGCACGGTGGTGGTGATGCTGGCGCTGGCCGCGCACGCCGAACAACCCACGCTGCTGGGCAACGTATTCAGCCAGCTGGGACTGTTCACCGCCATCCTTGTGCTCTGCATCATGGTTTACTTTTGCTACGCCTACGCGCCGACGATTACGCGCAAAATCTCCCCGCAAACGGCGCATGGCATCCTGCGGATTATCTCCTTTTTACTCTTGGCCATTGGCGTGCAAATTTTCTGGCGGGGAGCCGAAAAGCTGCTGCGGGGGTTGTTGCATGGTCACTAGCAGTGGCCCTCGGCGTGCCCCGGGGCGGTAACCAGCGCAAGCTATTGAAAAATTAGTAGATAACCACTCGTAATCTGTGGATATTCCCATGGTGTCGGTAAGAATTTCATCGGGAGAAGCCCAATTTGCTATTGATTTTAGAATAAAAACTCCGTAAAATAGCATATGTCTGGCCCCTGAGGAACTCCCCACCATGAGTGGGCCACTCGCAACACAGCTCGACCATTTTTTCCATTACTGAGTGCAGTTTCAAGACAGCCAAAGAAAAGGAACAGCATAGATCATGGCAAAGCGTCGCGGCAATCCAAACTGGGGCAAGCCGGAACCGATCGGGCCGGTGGTGCCAACAGTGACATCCTTCGAGCAAGTGGTGAAGGAATTCAAGCTGACTCCCGATCAGTACATCCGCTCCACGCGCTTGCGCGAATGGGCGCGTCGGAACAAGAACTCCAAGTACATTCCAGAGACGTTGTTGGAGGCTTGGGGCTTCGAGATCGAGTCATTCCTATAGAAATTTGCTTTCACACGCAAAAGAAAAACGCCACTCTCACGAGTGGCGTTTCTCTTTTGGAGCGCACGAACGTACGCTCCTGTGCGGTACTTATGCGCCGGCTGGGCGGGGATCGTGCGGATCGAACTGCGCAATCTTGACCTGTTTGGCCAAGCCTAACTTTTTGAGCAGCCAGATGCCGTAATAGTTGGGATCCACTTCATACCAAGCCAATCCATGACGCGCCGAGACGGGATGCGCGTGATGATTATTGTGCCAGCCCTCGCCCCCGGTTAGAAGCGCAACCCACCAATTGTTGCGGGAGTCATCCCGCGTGGCGAAGCGGCGCGAACCCCACAGATGCGTGGCAGAGTTGACCAGCCAGGTTGCGTGCAGGCCCAGCGTGACGCGCAGAAAAATTCCCCAGAGAACCCAAGGCAGGCCGCCAATCGCCAGCAAAATAACGCCCAGCGTCGTCAACGGCACCCAATGATATTTGCTGAGCAAAACATAAAAGCGATCCTTGGCCAGGTCCGGAGCGTAGCGGGAGAGGATCGCGGTTTCGCTGTGCATGGCCTTGCCGTTCAAAATCCAGCCAGCGTGTGCCCACCATGTGCCCTCGCGCGGTGTGTGCGGATCGCCGGGATGATCACTGTGTTGGTGATGCACGCGATGCGTGGCCACCCAGAAAATCGGTCCACCTTCCAAGGCCAGCGTGCCGCAAGTGGCGATGGCATACTCCAGCCATTTGGGAACCTTGTAGCCGCGATGCGTCAGCAGCCGGTGATAGCCCATGCCGATGCCCACGTTGATGGAAAAGAAATACGTGACCACCAAAACCGCCAGCGCGCTCCAACTAAAGAAAAAGAGTGCGGCAATCGCGCCCAGATGAAACAGCGCGAAGAAAATGGTCGTCGTCATGGTCAGATGATACTGTTGCCGCGCGCGGCCCATCATAGGAACCGGCGTCTGCGCGGACGCGGTCGGCGACTCGAGTGCGGGAACATCAGCAACAATAGCGGGAGCTTCAGCAAGGGAGGGGTTGGGAGTCACAAATGCACCTCAAAGTTCAACTAGGTCGTTCGTGTGGTCGGTAACGACGCACTGCCCTTACCGTAGCAGCGTTGAACGGTGGTGACTGTAAGAGTTTTGTAATTGTG
>JAJZMO010000295.1 GCA_021798235.1 Acidobacteriota bacterium
TTTGCCTACAACGGCAAGTACGGCGATACGGCCAATTTCGCACGGCGAGCTGGTGAGTCCACCAGCGATCCGCGTTTCGTGTTCGGAGTCAGGGCCTGGTACTGACGCAAATATCCAATCAGGGGTAGAGATGATCTCAGACTCTGCTCCTCATTGGGATTATGTGAGCGTTGATCGATTCACGCACCAACAGCGCTACAGCCAACCAGCAGTTCTGAATATGAGGAGGATCGTATGCCTGACGTAACGTCCGCAATTTTTCGATGGGTGGGGTTGGATGCTCCACCCGATGCATCAACGGCCTTGTCTATTTCGGCTTCGCAGGCGCGCCAATTTCGCAACTTTCGAGTGTTTTTCGGCCTGGTGTGGTTGTACGATGCCTGGACTGCCTCTTCCGGAGCGACCAAGCATGCCATTGCGCAGTTTCTCGGATTGCCGTTTGCATCGACCGCCGTTCATCTCACGGGCACAGCAGTCATGTTCTTTGCACTCTATATCGCGCTGGCATTGCTTTCCGGTAGAGGCATGCGAGCCGCACTTTGGGTCGGCATCGGGTACCTGACAGTGATGTGGATTGCGGTGGAGCGAGGAGGAGATTTCAATCCTGCTACCGGGGGAACGGATGCCGGTATCGCTCCACCCTATCTGATTGCGCTGCTACTTGCCTATCTCACCTGGCGCATATCTAAGCCCCGCCCGCCGGAGGCTAACGCGGCAGGAAATAACAGTTATCATCTGTGGATTTACGTTGCGCGTTTGATGTTTGGTTTTCTGTGGGCCTGGGACACCTTGTTTAAGTTCCATCCTTACTTCATTACGCATTTCGTCTCCTTCCTTTCAGGGGCCGAGGCTGGGCAACCCGCATGGGTTGTGGACTGGCTCCAACTGTGGATTGCGGTGATTACCCATACGAGCCCAATCCTTATTGGCATACTGTCTGCGATTGCGGAGGCGCTAATTGCATGGAGCCTGTTGAGCGGAAAGCTGATGCGCATCTTTCTGCCTTTTGGGTTGGTGTATTCGCTAATGATCTGGTCCACAGCGGAAGGTTTCGGTGGACCTTACGGCAATGGTGTGAGCGGCATGCCGGGCAATATGTTCGGCAATGCGGTAATCTACGCGCTGATCTTCGGCTATTTCATGGTTCTGTATCGCCAGCCCTTGCGCAATACGAGAACGAAGGAGGGTCAGGATTCTGTTGATGAGCAGTTACTTAGCCAATAGTGTCCGGACACCCCTTAAGAAAAAGTCGGGTACAGTATCTTTGAATGTAGTTGCCTTGAGGAGAGGTTTGGCAATGAAAGATTCCGCTTGTAATTCAGGCAACGGTGATCGAGTCGTAACGATTGAGGGAATTGCCGATCAACATGCGAGGTTTCTCAGATTTTTGGCAGTACGTGTTGGGGACAAGGCTGAGGCCGAGGACATTCTCCATTCCGCTTACGTCAAAGCGCTTGAGCGGGAACATCAACTCCGATCTGACGAGAGCATAGTCGCCTGGTTCTATCGCATTCTGCGGAACAGTTTAATCGACCACTATCGCCGAAGTGCGACGCGCGATCATGCTCATCAGCGCTATGCGGCGGAAGCTCCGAATTCGTATGTGCCCGAATTGCAGGAGCAGAGCTGTATGTGCATCGCAGATTTGGTGACAGGCCTGAAGAGCGAATATCGGGAAGCGATAGAGCGGATCGATTTGGGAGGGGAATCGATTGAAGATTTTGCCCGCGCCAAGGGAATCACTATGAACAATGCCTCGGTTCGGCTTCACCGCGCCCGCAAGGCCCTCGCAGGTCAATTGATACTGGTCTGCGGTGTCTGCGCACAGCATAAGTGTGTCGATTGCACCTGCCACCGGACGAAACTGTAAGGTTCTCGAGGCTTCTGCGTCTACCTGAACGAGTGCAATCAGGAGGAGAAATTGACCATTCTTGAATCGGAAAAGCCGGCCGGGAAGGTTAAGGATCCGGTCTGTGGAATGACCGTAGATCCACGAGATGCGGCGGAGACGCTCGAACACGCGGGAAAAAATCTCTATTTTTGCAGCTCAGGATGCGCGACAAAGTTTCGCCACGACCCCGGAAAATATTGGCCGTCTGGAAAATTGCAGCCCCCATCTGCGGCATCCGATCATGCCGCAAGTGCGAGCCGTTCAGACTTCATCTGCCCCATGCACCCGGAGGTGCGAGAAAACACGCCCGGAAGTTGCCCGAAGTGCGGCATGGCGCTCGAACCTGAGATGGTTCCAGCGACATTGGCCAGGACGGAATATATCTGTCCAATGCATCCGGAAGTCGTGCGCTCCGAACCCGGAAGCTGTCCTATCTGCGGCATGGCTTTGGAGGCGAAAGCGATTACGAACGAAGAGGAGAATCCTGAGCTTCGCGATATGACGCGTCGCTTCTGGGTCAGCGTGGCATTGTCATTGCCCTTGCTGGCATATATGATCGCCCAACTTCTGCCTGCCCCTTTGTTCTCACATGGAATTGCGGCAAGGATATGGACATGGGTTGAATTCGCCCTTGCAACTCCGGTGGTGCTCTGGGGAGGCGCGCCGTTCTTTGCGCGCGGATGGCTATCCCTTAAGACGCGCAATCTCAATATGTTCACGCTCATTGCGCTTGGTACGGGAACGGCCTATTTCTATAGTGTTGTTGCGACGTTCTTCCCCCTGCTTTTTCCCGCTTCTCTGCGCGGGCCGGGAGGAGAGATAGCGGTTTATTTCGAGCCGGCCGCGATTATTGTTGCCCTTGTCCTCCTTGGTCAGGTCATGGAACTGAGAGCTCGCAGTCAGACCAGCAGCGCGATTCGTGCGTTGCTGGGGCTTGCTCCAAAAACGGCGCGGCGAATCGATCAGAATGGTCAGGAGTCCGATATTCCATTGGACAAGGTGGTCATTGGAGATAAGCTGCGTGTGCGCCCCGGAGAAAAAGTTCCGGTCGATGGAATGCTTCTCGACGGCCACAGTTCCGTGGACGAGTCCATGATTAGCGGGGAACCGGTCCCCGTCGAAAAGAGCACGGGAGCCAGAGTCACGGGCGGAACGGTAAACGGAACGGGCAGCTTTGTGATGCAGGCAGACCGTGTTGGCGCGGACACCGTGCTTGCCCAGATCGTCCGTATGGTGAGCCAGGCGCAGCGATCAAGGGCACCGATTCAGCGGCTGGCTGACCGGGTGTCCAGTTATTTTGTACCTGCAGTGATCGCCGCGGCTGCCGCCACCTTTATAGTCTGGTTCTTCTTTGGCCCGGAGCCGCGCCTTGCACATGCTGTGGTGAATGCTGTGGCTGTGCTGATTGTGGCCTGCCCATGCGCGCTTGGTCTTGCTACACCGATGGCAATCATGGTGGGCACGGGCCGCGGCGCTGGCGCTGGAGTTCTTATTCGGAATGCTGAAGCCCTTGAGATCTTTGAGAAAGTAGACACCCTGATCTTCGATAAGACCGGAACCGTCACGGAAGGAAAACCCACTCTTACCTCCGTTGTTCCACTGCGAGGCTATGACGAGAAAGCTCTTCTTCAGTTGGCGGCAAGCCTGGAGAGAGCCAGCGAACATCCGTTGGCTCATGCCATCGTTACTGGAGCAACGGAAAGAGGGCTGACGCTGCCACCTGCGACTGGCTTTCGCTCCCTGACCGGCATGGGAGTCTCAGGAGAGGTATCCGGCATGGTTGTCGCCGCCGGGAACGAGGCACTGTTTCGTGAGTTGTCGATCGATCCGGGCGACTTGAAAGAATCAGCCGAAGCGATGCGAAGCGAAGGACAGACCGTGATGCTCATCGGTATCGATGGGCGAGCCGCAGGTCTTCTGGGAGTCTCCGATCCCATTAAAGCTTCTGCGGTGGAAGCCGTCCGCGAACTCAAGGCGAGCGGTCTCAAGCTGCGCATGGTGACGGGCGACAACCGGGTTACGGCTGCCGCTGTGGCAAGCCAGTTGGGGATCGACTACGACGCGGACGTTTTGCCAAATCAAAAATCGGAAATAGTGAAAGCCTTGCAGGCGAGAGGCAGCCTGGTTGCTATGGCCGGCGATGGAGTCAATGATGCTCCCGCATTAGCTCAGGCGCAGGTGGGTATTGCCATGGGAACCGGCACCGATGTCGCGATGGAGGCTGCGGGCGTGACTCTGGTGAAAGGAGACTTGCGCGGAATCCTGCGAGCCAGGCGCTTGAGTCAATTCACCATGCGGAATATTCGTCAGAATCTGTTCTTTGCCTTCATCTATAACGCCCTCGGAGTGCCCATTGCCGCGGGCATTCTCTACCCGGTTTTTGGATGGCTCCTGAGCCCGGTCATTGCGGCTGCGACGATGAGCTTCAGCTCCGTGTCGGTGATCTCAAACGCGCTTCGGCTGCGAAATGCGAAGTTATGAACTCATTGTCGTTGCCTTTGTTTGAGGCTGTGAGAGTGGAGCACTTCTGGCCGACGCGACGTGCTGAGTTTGCACGGGCATCAATCTAGGACTAAAATAGTCGTAGATTGAAATGCTCAATGTAGACAATGACTTACGTACTGTACCGGAGCCACCTGTAAAACTGAAACCAATCCTGTGGGCAGTTTTCGGGGGGCTGTCCCTCGCACTGTTGGGGGTATTGATCTGGCAAGGGATTAC
>JAJZMO010000215.1 GCA_021798235.1 Acidobacteriota bacterium
GCAGAATCGACGCGGGCTATCGCGGCGAGCTGCTGATTTGCCTGCTCAACGTGAATCAGCCGCAGTCGAGCCTGCGCGTGGTGCGCGACGCGGCGGGCGCGGTGATCGACGTGGTGTTGGAGCAGACAGATGTGAGCGTGAAGATCGCCAAGGGAGACAAGATTATTCAGATGTCGCCCATGCAGGCGATGACTGCGGGCGCAATCGAAGTTGTCGACGAGCTTTCTGCCTCGGAGCGCGGCGCGAAGGGCTTCGGCTCCAGCGGACGCTGAGAGGCCACTGCACGCTGATTGCCTTGCGCTGATTTGCGCGGCGCTTTCCCTTCCATATATAGTCGAGTTACTTCGCGGTGCCCGGCCTTATCAACCGGGCTGAAAAGGGAATCCGGTGAAAAACCGGAACTGCCCCGCAGCGGTAAGCAGGAACGAAGGCTCCAAACACAAGCACTGATCCGGCCACGGATTGGGAAGCTGGAGCTGGTAGGGTTCAGCCTGCAAGTCCGAAGACCTGCCGAGAAGCGTGCCCAAACCGGGCATGGCAGTACACACGCCTTCGAGGGGAAGGCGGGGTGGTGGCGGAGCTTTCCCTGCATTGCGGCAGTCTCTTCCTGCATCCTTGGTTTCCCCATGCTTTCTGTCTGGCGTTTGTGCTGTGGCGATTTCTGCCGCGCGGGGCGAATTTTGCTTACAGGAGAGTGCAGCATGGAGACACGCGCACGGAATTTGGGATTTCCACGCATGGGCCAGCGCCGGGAGTTGAAGTTTGCGCTGGAAAGCTATTGGGCAGGCAAACGCAGTGAGCAGGAGCTGCAGCAGACGGGCCGGGAGCTGCGCGCCGCGCATTGGCGCTTGCAGCAGACGGCGGGCATCGTTGCTCCTCCGTCCAATGATTTTTCTTTTTACGACCACGTACTCGACACAGCGGTGATGCTCGGCGCAATTCCGCGCCGGTATGGCTGCGCCAATGGTCCAGTGCCGCTGCCAACGTACTTCGCCATGGCGCGCGGAGGCAGCGATGCGCCCGCGATGGAGATGACCAAGTGGTTCGATACAAATTATCACTATGTGGTTCCGGAGTTTGAAGCGGACATGCGCTTTGCGCTGCGCAGCCGCAAGCTTGTGGATGAATTTCTGGAAGCGAAGGCGTTGGGAGTTGCCACGCGGCCTGTTCTACTGGGGCCGGTCTCCTTTGTGCTGCTGGGCAAGATTTCAGAAGCAGGGCAGACACAGCGGCAGGTTCTGGAGGCAATTCTTCCGCTCTACGCAGAGCTGCTGGCTCAGTTACGCGCTGCCGGGGCCGCGTGGGTGCAGATCGACGAGCCGTGTCTGGTGCTCGATCTCGACGCGCAGGCGCAGGCGCTCTACCGCACCGCGTATGCGTACCTACGCGCGCAGCGTGCGTTGCCGCAATGGATGCTGGCCACGTATTTTGGCGGTCTGAAGGAAAACACCCAGCTGGCATTGGAGCTGGGTGCGGACGGATTGCATCTGGACCTGGTGCGCGCTCCCGAACAATTGCCAGCCGTGCTGGCGGCCTTGCCGAAGAACACAGTGCTCTCGCTCGGCGTCGTCGACGGACGCAACATTTGGCGTGCAGACTTGGCGGCGGCGCATGCGTTGATCGCCCAAGCCGTGCAGGCGTTGGGCAAGGATCGCGTGGAGGTTGCGCCTTCTTGCTCGCTGCTGCACAGCCCGCATGATTTGGAGCAGGAGACCCAGTTGGACGCAGAGTTGCGCGGCTGGCTGGCCTTTGGCAAGCAAAAGCTGGAAGAAGTTGCCTTGCTGGCTGCGGCTGTGGAAGATGCCAGCCGGATTGCCGCGGCCATGCAGGCCAGCCAGGCCAGTTTGCAAACGCGCGCTGCGTCGGCACGCATCCATAACGCTGCTGTGCAACAGCGCCAGCATGCCGTGGACGCAGCCATGTTGACTCGGAAGAATCCATTTCCGGTGCGGCGGAAGCAACAGTCCACAGTGCTGGGCTTGGCGGAGTTTCCCACCACGACCATCGGCTCATTTCCGCAGACGGCGGAGGTGCGGTCGCAGCGGGCTGCGCATCGCGCGGGCAAAATCGATACGTCTGCTTATGAAAAATTTCTGCACGAAGAGATGGAGCGAGCGCTGCGCGTGCAGGAAGAGATCGGGCTGGATGTTTTGGTGCATGGTGAGTTTGAGCGCAACGACATGGTGGAGTATTTTGGCGAACAGCTCGCAGGGTTTGCCTTTACGCAGAATGGCTGGGTGCAAAGCTACGGCTCCCGCTGCGTCAAACCGCCGATTATCTTCGGCGATGTATGGCGTCCGCAGCCGATGACGGTGCGCTGGTCGCAGGCGGCACAAGCGTTGACGCAGCGTCCTGTCAAGGGAATGCTGACCGGGCCGGTGACGATTTTGCAGTGGTCGTTTGTGCGCAATGATCAGCCGCGTTCGGTGACCTGCCAGCAAATCGCGTTGGCGATTCGGGATGAGGTGAGCGATCTGGAGGCAGCGGGCATCCGCATTATCCAGATCGACGAGCCTGCCTTGCGTGAAGGCTTGCCACTGCGCAAAGCCGATTGGCAGGAGTATCTGCGCTGGAGCGTGGATGCCTTCCGCCTGGCGGCAAGCGGCGTGCAAGACGCCACGCAGATTCACACGCACATGTGCTACGCCGAGTTCAACGACATCATCGACGCCATCATTGGCATGGATGCCGACGTGATTTCCATGGAGTGCTCGCGCTCGCGCATGGAACTGCTCGACGCATTTGAGCGCACGCAGTACCCCAACGCGATTGGGCCGGGCGTTTATGACATTCATTCGCCCAGAGTGCCCAGCGTGGCTGAGATGGAGGACCTGTTGCAGAAGGCCTTGCGCGTGTTGAAGCCGGAGCAAATCTGGGTGAATCCTGATTGCGGGTTGAAGACGCGCGGCTGGCCGGAGGTGCGGCAGGCGTTGCAAAATTTGGTTGCGGCAGCACATGCGATGCGCAACGCATCGGTTGGGGTAAGTTCGTAGATAGGGACGGTTCCATTTTGGCATCGCGCATGGCTACGGCCATGCGCGATTTTATGGATTTCCTAGGGGTGCGGAGGGTGCAGCCCGAATCGCAAAGCCCGGAATCGCCAAGCTAGAGTAAATACTTTTCGATGTCAGCCGATGAGGTGGCCAGCGGGAGTACTCTGGTATATCGATGCGATACGTGGCTGCAATTCGGCGCTGGGCCTTGGTCTCTTGGTGGGGACGTGTGTGTGGAGTCGTGGTTCTTCTGTCCGCGATAGCTACTATTCCTGTCAGCAAGGTAGTGCGGTTGTGGCGGCAGGCGGTTCCGATCAGTGCGGTGCGTGTGCTTCCCGTAGGTTCCACTGTGTGGATACGTGGCTCGGTTACGTATTCGGATCCCACGCAACTTTTTCTCCAGGATGACAGCGGCGCGGTGCGCATTGGGTTTCCGCATCCCCAGCGGTCGTACCATTTTGGCCAAGTTTTGATCGTGAATGCACGAAAGAATCATGCTTATGAGCCGCAATTGGGGCCGAGCAGCGTGGATCTAACAGCAGTGCGAATCCATCCTCTGGGATATTGGTTGCATCCGCTCGCGATCCACGCAGCCTTTCATGAAAATGATCTGACCACTTCTATTCAAACGTTGCCGACACGTTCCGAAAGCGACACGTTGGTGCAATTGCACGGGGTGGTGCACCAAGCGCGCATGGAGGGGACGACGCTGTGGATGGTGTTGTATACAGGTGGCCATGAGATAACCGCAACCATTCCCAACGTGCCAAAGTCTTTTGGGGATGTTGCGCGGCTGGTGGATGCGGACGTAACTGTAACCGGTGTCGCGCACAATAAGAATTCCAATGACGATATTTATTACTATGACGATCTGCATTTATGGATTGCCGGCCTGCACCAATTGAAGGTCGATACTCCTCCCCACTATCCCATTCCGGTGATTGCCCGTCTGCATGATTATGTAATGCTGCGCGGTACGGATTTTAGCGGACACCGAATTCAAATTCATGGGGTGGTTGTATCGCAAACGATGACTCCAGCCGGACAATTGACATCCATAACGGATGGGGTATCCGTGGTGCGCGCGCTTTCCGAAACGGCTACTACCGTGTTGCCCGGCACTCCCGTCAACATCATCTGCTTTGCCGCGCGGCGCAATCAATTGGGCGATGTACTGCATGCCGTTTTGCAGCCAACCGGGCCTCCGGGGCCGATTCCGGTCGCGCAGCAGACTGCGAATGCCAACATCAAGCCGATTACGACTGTTGCCGCCATCCATGCACTCAGTGCTGAGCAGGCGGATCGGGGACTGCCTGTACATCTGCGTGGTGTCGTGACGGATTCTGATCAAGAATGGCGTTTTATTTTCTTTCAAGATGCAACTGCGGGCATTTATGCAGATCATGTGAATACTCCCGTACAGGCAGGACAGGAAATCGAACTGGATGGAATCACGAATGCCGGTGAGTTTTCTCCCATTGTCATTGCCTCCAATGTGCGCATTTTGGGCCAGGGGCACATGCCACCCACCCATGTGATTACGGCCGATGAGGCTGCATCGGGTGCGGAAGATGCACAATGGGGGGAGTTGGATGGCATCGTGCATT
>JAJZMO010000232.1 GCA_021798235.1 Acidobacteriota bacterium
CGCAACTTGCCAGGCCAGACCATCCTCCACATCCAAGAGTTGGTTCAATGGCGCTGACTCAGTAAGCGGTCCCTCCATGAGCGGGCCGTGCATCTGCAAAATGTGTGCAGTCGCTGTCACGGTTCCGTTGTCCACGCGATACGAACCGAGAATCACCGCATCGGCATCCAGCGTTTGCGCAACCTTATATGTGGTGGCGTGCGTTAAGTGGGCATTCGCAGGCAAGCCGAGGTGCTGCATTGAATAGATGCGATCTTCCCGTCCAATCGTCAAATACCCTGCCGAGCGCAATCGTGCATTCAACAGTGTTGGGAAAGAATCTCCGATCCAATCGAGTCCCGGCTGCGTGGATAGATTTTCAAAGGGAAGTACAAGAATTAAGCGGCCATTCCAATGCGCTGCGCCGGCGACGGCTGTCGCATTGGCTATCGGCTGCTGCGTTGTTGTGTGTGTGGCCTGCGCCCTGCCCGGCGGAGTGGGCACAAGCAGGAAGATCATCAGCAGGCTGGAAATCGGTTGGAGGGCCATTCGACGCGAACAATGCACAATACTCGTGATTATAGGAGTCTCGCCAAAAAATTACTGCGCGCGTGTCCCGCGCACGAGATATTGGAGTTGCGCATCCTGTGCAGTGGGAAATTGAATCACCGCAGCCCAAAGTCCATTGCGTTGGCTTTGCCAAACGATCGTGCCACCCAGCAGCCCGGCAACGGCCTCTGGCGAAGCATCCTGATAGGAATCAAAGTAACGCTGATTCCAACGAGCGTCGCCCCAACGGAAAAACGAAGGGAGGCTGCTGCTTTCTTTGGTTGAAAAAACTAAGGCAGCGTTATAGCCGTGAATTTGCTGCGCCAAGAAAATTTGCTGGATGGAAAAGTTTTCGAGCGCCACCACGGGCACCGGCTTGCGCACATAGCCAAGTTCTGGCTTGGTGAGTTCATCGCTGGCTGGCCAAGCCGTCAGCACAACCGCGTGGGGATCGCGGTGCAGCAGTTGCGCAATCGCCTGTTGCTGCAATTGAATCATATCGCGGTAGCTCAGGTTGTCCTCTGGGGCAAAGCGATACGGCGGATTTACAAAGATGCCAGCCAGAAAAGCCAGCGCGCTGAGCGCAACCAGCCAGCCCCATTGCTGCACGCGCCGCCTCCACGTGGAAACGCACAGCAGCAGCACTAGAGGGTAGAGTGGCAGCAGATAGCGTGTGAGCAGCGCTCCCCCAAGCAAGGAAAACAGCAGCACATTTCCCAAAAGCACACAGCCAATCTGCGCCTGCGCATTCCAACTCACTCGCGGACGCAGGCCGCCGTCTTTATAGCGCAGCGCAGGCAAAAACATGGCGGCCAGCATGCACACCACCGGCACAAACAGATTCATGTAGACCGTGATGTCCATCAATCGGAAGGCAAAGGCCAGTGCGATGCGTAGCGGATGCAGCGTGCCTACGGCGTTATATTGCAAAAATCCCGGGTTGCCGAACAGGTAGCCGGTTTTGTGCAGATGGTAGGCGTACCAGGCGGCCAATGGCAAAACAGGCGCGGCCAATTGTGCAGCTACGCGCACATGCTGTCGGCACTGTTCTGGCTTGCGTCTGGCTTCAATGCCATGCCACAACGCAAGCGTTAGCGGCGTAGCAATGGCCGTCTCCTTGGACAAAGCCGCGAGCGAAAAGCAGAGGGCTGCAAAGAATCCAGTGAGCGGAGCGGGCAATTCTTCCAAACAAAAGTAAAGGCCCCACAACGTGCCCGCGGACGCAAAGAGATCGGCATGGGCCAGCGTGCTTTGCGTAAACCAAACTGGATACAGCCCGGTGAGCAGCGTGGTGGCAGCGGCGACCTCCGCATTCATCAGCTTGCGGCACAACGCAAAGACGCCTGTCAGCGCGAGTGCGGCAATCAGGCACATCGCCAGCCGCGTTACCGATGGCACAAAGCCGGAGAGCTTCCACCACAACGCCAGATAAATCGCAGGCAACGGCGGGTGCGCATTCGTCAGCGTGGAGTATGGGATCAACGCATAACGGCGAAAAAAATCATACGCTGCGGGAATATAGTAACCGGCTTCATCCCAAAAGTAGGGCAGGCGCAACAGCGTCCAATGCGAGAGAAACACGCCCGCATAAATGATGGGGAAGACCATCCACGCAGGCACCGGCTCCTGCCGATGTCCGCGATACAAAAGATGATCGATCCCGCCGCCGTTGCCTTCGCCCTGCTGCGCCCTTTGCGCCATGTTTAGTGCACCGGCCCGCCAACGGGAAAGGCGCTCTTCGGCTCAATCGAAATGGTGCCGAAGGCCTGCTCGTACTGCACAAGATTCTGCGTCAGAATGTTGTGCAGTGCCTTGGCCTGTTGCGGACTCAAATAGATGCTTTGCAGGTTGTGCAGCGTGACCGCGTCCTGTGTATCTTGGCGTGCCGTGCCAAAGGTCAGGCAGAAATCCCAAACGCTCACGCGCACCTGCACGCTGTTGGCGTAATTCTCACGATAGGAGGCATCCTGCACCACATGAATCGTGGGCGGATTTAGTTTTTGGTTCATGCCTAGAAGAGTATCGCGCTTTGCCTTGGAATGCAGCAAAACTGGTTTTCTGCCTTCCCGGGGAACCTTCGCACACACTCCCCCGCTCACAATCCAGCAGCCGCTCCAGCATGGCCAAGGCAAAAGGCAATGCGTGTTCGCGCATCCGCGGGGAGAGTTCTTCCGTGCATTCCAGCGTGACCGCTCCGGCAGCCAGCAAATATGCCCGAAGCGGCTGGCGGCCATACCAAGCCTGCGCGCAGGCGAGCAAATGCTCCGGCGTCATGTGATGCGAAGCACGCAACACGCTGGCGCACTGCATGGCTTGCGTGCGCTCCAGCTCCGGCTCCGTCTCGGGTTCCAGCAGCGTCAGCACCACCTCGCCCGCAGGCGAGGTGACCGCGGCATCAGCAAAGACCACCACGCGCGCATGCGCAATTTCAGCGGCCATCTCCGGCGTCCATTGCTGCGCGGCCAGCACACGCAGTTGCTCCGGCGCAAAGCGCTCGCGTGCTGCCGCTGCCAAGTGCAAGCCAAACGCATCATCGCCGCGCAAGGGATTGCCGCAGGCCAGCAGTAGCATCTTCGTCATCGCATGCCTCCCTCAGTCCCGGCGCAGGCTGCGGACCAGCGAGCCATCCGGGGCACGCAAATCGACAGCCAATGGCATCTGCCCCACCGCGTGCGTCGAGCAGCTCAGGCACGGATCATACGTGCGAATCACCGCCTCCACGCGATTCAACATACCTTCCGTCACCTGCTCGCCGCGCACAAATTGCCGCGCCGTTTGCAGCACGCCGCGATTCATGGCTGCATTGTTGTGTCCGGTGGCGATGATGAGGTTGGCGCGCGTAATCAGACCATCGTCGTTGACCTGATAGTGATGCAGCAGCGTGCCGCGCGGAGCCTCCGCCACGCCGACGCCTTCATTACTGTTAACGCGGGCCGAGGCGCGCACATGTTTGTCCAGAATCCCTGGCTCCAGCAGAAGCTGCTCCATCTTTTCCGTGGCGTGCAACATCTCCACCAATCGCGCCTGGTGATAGTAAAAGCTGCTGAGCACCGGCCCGTTGCTGATGGCGCGAAAGGCGCTCCACTCCGCATCCGCCAGCGGCGTGCCACAGCGATTGGCCAGGTTCAACCGCGCCAGCGGCCCCACGCGGTAGACTCCACCCGGATAGCCCAGCGGCTTGTAGTACGGAAATTTCAAATAGGTGAACGGCTCGATCTTTTCTTCGATGTAGCTGGCGTAGTCGTTTGGATCCAGATTGCCCGCGACCACGTTGCCTGCCGAGTCACACAGGCGCAGATGGCCATCGTAGTACTCGGCCTTGCCTTCGTCATCGGCCAAACCCAAAAACAGCGTGGGAAAATTGGCGAAGACTTCAATCTCCGCGTGAAAGTTTTCCGTTGCCGCTTTAAACCAGGCCAGCGTGCGCTGCACGCGCGTGCGCGCTTCGGGAATCATGGCCAAGATTTTGTCGCGCTTCTCGATGCTCAACGGTTCATTGACGCCGCCGGGCACCACCCAGCCGGGATGGATGCGCTGGCCGCCGAGAATCTCAATCACCGTCTGGCCAAACTGACGCAGCGCAACGCCGTCCAGCGCCGTCTCGGGCGCAGCCTGCGCCACGCCCAGAATGTGCCGCGTCGCCGGATCGGCATCCATGCCCAGCAACAGGTCGGGCGCGGAGAGATAAAAGAAGCTGAGCGCATGCGACTGCACCAGTTGCGCCAGATTGAAGATGCGCCGCAGATTGGCCGCTGCTGGAGGAATGCGCACGGCCAGCAGCGCATCGCAGGCCTTGGCCGAGGCGATCAGGTGGCTGACCGGACAGATGCCGCAGATGCGCGCCATGATGCCGGGCATCTCATAATACGGGCGGCCCTCGCAAAACTTTTCAAAGCCGCGCACCTGCGTGATGTGGAAGTATGCCTCCTGCACCACGCCGGCGTCATCCAGTTGCAGCGTGATCTTGGCGTGGCCTTCTAATCGCGTAACCGGCGCAATGGTGATTGTCCTCGGCATTGCTGTCTCCTCTTTATCCAAACTTGACCACGCCGCTCAGGTCGGGCACGCGGCC